>JAFLTN010000026.1 GCA_022510445.1 Muribaculaceae bacterium
TGACAATAAGTTTGCATCAGAAACCAAAATAACATTAATATGGATCAAATAACATCAAATGAATTTCTAAACTCAGTACTTGAGGATGCAGCCTGGAAAGAATTATCCGGGAAAATAGCCTTCACTATGGAAATGCTTGACAAGTATTCTAAAAAGTTGGACTGGTACGAAATTAGCCGGAATTCTGAAATATTATGGACCTTTGATGGTTTACGTAAATTCTCACATAAGATAGATTGGGATGCTTTCTCATCTACTTGTCCTGAAAGTTTGATTAGTGAACCATTTTTGGAAAAATTTGCTGATCGTATTGATTGGGAAACCATTATAATCCGCAAAACGAAATGTTATCAGATTTCAAAATGAAATGTTAGGTTTTTTAAAACGAAACGTATCTCCAAAGTCTTTTCCATATTAAAAAAAGATATAGAAATTTTAGGATCTATTATTATTCTAACCCATATCTAATGATATTAGAATACTATTAGATCCTTTTAATATTTAAAGATAGCATTTATAAAATGGGATTATATCAATTAAGACTCCATCACAAAGTGGCAAATATCATCTCCAATAGGCATCTCTTTCATAAATAGTTCTATAACTTTTTGTATTGAAGAACCTGTCACAGAGCCTATATCTTCATTTATAGCCTTATATCTATTATCGGCAATTTTTTTAATCTTTATTATAATCATACCGCGAATTTAATTTAAAGAACCTTTTTTTACAAGTCTTTCCTGAAGCTTGGATATGATGAATAAAATAGTCTCTATTGATGATAATTTAATTTGGTTGTTCCCCGGGGCTCCGCAAGGAGTCCACCGAGGATATTTGATATAAACAGCAAAAAGAAAGCTTGGTATCAACTAAGCCGTCATAGCCACCTTTGACAAGACCAAGTATCGCCATGAACCCCATTTGCCATTTTCTCTACATCTAATAAAAAGATTTGAGTAATTGTCGGCATTGCCTGCGAATCCCAAGTATATCTGTGTTATTACATATCCAGCAAAGACCCACAAAGTGCCCACTTTGTAGATAGAAGGGTCAGTACCCGGAGAATTAGCATGATTGCCATTAATATTGTTGAAAACATTATACATGCCAGTCACAACAAAATCGTTCCAATTAACATCCAAGTAATTAAAAGCGCCTCTTGATGTGAACAAATCATTAATACCTGAGCCCCCTACAAATTGGGCATTGAGGTTTTCGACCATTTCTTTAGAGTTAACCTTTGTGATTCGCCCGATTGGTCCTGCATATTCCGATATCTTTTTCTCACTCATAACTCCACCTCCTTTCTGCGGCAGATTGAGAGTGCGAACAGGATAGTCTCTAACTCTCTGAAACTTTGGGAATTACCCCCCCCCTCCCATTTCTGATTGAGTATCAGAGACTTTGGCGAGAGCTATCCGGCTTTGTACCTTAGCCTCAAGCTTTGCTATCTGATCGGTGGAGAGCACCTGACGCAGGTCGTCAAGACTGACAAGGGAAGCAACTGATGTTCCGTTCACTGTACTATTGAAAATAATTGGCTTTTCAACGACAATTCTATTTCTATTAATAGACATAGCCATATCCAGAGCTGCATTGATTTCATAGCTATCTCCATTACCGAATATAATTTCACCATTTATGAAATCAATGAGACAAGAATTCTTGACTCCGTTACTATTTTGATTTCCAGCGATAATTCTTTTACGACCGCTTTCACTGGTTAATCTGATGTAATTATCAACAGTTAGTACGCCTGATACTGTTCCCCCTGTCAAAGGGAGATACTTTGCGAGATAGTTGCCGATAACATCTGCAAGTTTTTTGACATCCATCAGGCAACCACCTCCTTTCGGGTTGCTATTGAAGGACTAACTTCTTGAAAGCAGTCCACGATCCCACTTTTGCCCGATACAATGGCGGTAATGAATTCCACAGAAAGAGGATTTGCCAGCCTGCGGAGCCCAATTTGAGATTTAGGAGAGCATACCCCGAAGGTGCTGTTGTAACAGATTTGTATTCTTCGGGGATCTTGTCTATGAAGCTGTTTAAGTGCAAATGAAAGAACCCTATTTCCTCGAAAGTATCTAAGTCTACTGTTCGATTCCGTCGATCTAAAAACAGCGGTATTAAATTTTCCGGTTCTGTCTTCTTCGGATTTCCCGATGAGTCGGCACAGATCATCGATAGACCGGCAAGCGATGAAGCCTGCGGCAGGGATTTGATCAATTCTGTCAGAGTTCTCGTTGCCATTATGCAGCCCTCCTTTCTGTCTGATAAGCAGAGCGGTAACGGCACCTTTGGAAGGTAGAAAAATCACTCCACCCCCCCTCTCTCCCATTATAGAGGGTTGATTTTCAATGTTTTGCATATTTTGAGAATTTAAAGTTTGAGTCTGAGTAGAAGATTGATGATTCAATATATACCACGGAGTAGACGGTGGAGCATCTGGCCCCAGCAATCGAAATCTAATCATGTGTGGACTTTGCGGAGTATTTCCTGCGCCAATAATGATTTGACATTTATAATAACCTAATCCAAAATTGATAAAGATTCCGTATTTCATAGTTCCCTCGGGAAAATCTTCAAGAGGGTTTTGGTTTTCATAGTTTCCGTAGGTGAATATGAAATATCCAACCTCATCCCTTAATTCGGCAAGGCTTTTAATTGTTCGAGGAAGATCCCCGCGATATCGAAAGATCCAATTGATGCCTATTCCGTCCAGATACTTAGCGTTGAGATTTTCAACGAGTCCGGCAGAATTGACTTTAAAAGGAGCACCTGAAGAAGGCCCGAATGTGAGGCATTGTTTTAGTACTTCTTGAAAAACTTTAAATACATCAGCCATATATCAAAAGAATTTAAAAGATTAAACATTAGAAATGCTTTCCGGCGGCCGAAGAGTCGAAGACCACGACGCCGTTGGAAACGACCTTGAAAACGAGCACGCCGTTGTCAATGATCGCATAGATATAGTTCTTGTTGTCTGTCCTGGAGAACCATCCGGTCTTGCCATAGAAAGTCCTCATCGAAGGGATGACGATTGAAGTAGATGCCACCACCTGCTGAGTCGTGGCCGTTCCGTCGGTACCCAGGTAATAATCCAGGGCGAGGGTTATCGAATACTTGTCGCTCTTTCTGATCTGGAAAGTCTCGTCGACCTCCGGGGTCAGCTCCGTTATTATCTGACCTACGGCCACGTCAATACCTTTGTAGGTCTGCAGGTCAATATCGGCGAGCAACTGGTCATATTTGACATGTCCGACCCATAAATTAGCTGTCAGCCTTACGAACTGACGCATCTCGGCCTCGATATTGGAAGCGGTATCATTCCCCTTGCGAGCCGTCACGCGTATCGAAGGGATATGAAACTTAATAGTACCTGTACCCGAAGATTCCGAGGCAATCGGGAAATTGGATGTTGTCCCCGACATCAGGGCAGGAAGGATAATCTGTTTGTCCTCGTCCTTCGAATTCTCAACCTCATCCCTTGTCAGCGGGTCGCCCGAAAGGATGGTGCATAGGTTCCCGTCATCGTCATAGATCTCCACATCCTTGGCTTCCGCGTTTATCACGACGCGACGGCCGGTAATCGAACCGGAATAGATGTTTCCCTTCTGGTCGATAGCAGTGCCGGGCTCCTCCAGAAATCCGTCATCGAGAGAGAACTTTCCTCCGACAAACAGCGGCAGCTTCTTCTTCTCGAATGCCGGGGCACCTTCCACCGAAGAGAAGGCTCCCACGATATTGGAATCTTTATCCATAATGAGGATTTGATTTCCGGAGAGAAGGCCTATATAAGCATTCTTGGCCAGGAGAAGCATTGACGCCACAAGATTCATGGCAGCATCGCCCGGAGCCCACCACTCCGCCGGATGATTCCATTTCTTCTGCTGCGTGGCCTTATCTGTAATAGGGGAACCATAAGGTTCGGCGCTCTTGACATGAGACTTGATGCAACGGTAAGTGTTCCATGAGCCGTCCTCATTCGGTTCGTTGGCAAGAACCACATCAAGTCTTGTTTCTCCGGCGGCCACGTTACCGGCCTGGAACCGATAGTTGAACGGATAGTCCATCCACCGCATGGGATTGGGGATTAAGGGTCCGTTAGTGCCGTTCGTTCCGTTAGTGCCGTTTGCACCCGGATTTCCCTGGGCTCCGTCATAGACTTTTACCAGAGAGACGGTATCAGAGAGAGTGATATCGTTTTTGACAGCTGTCACCGCTACCGTAGCCTGATCGGCCGACATCGATAATATCCAGCAGTCGCCGTTATCGCGCATTGCGGGCTGACAGCCTGTGCCGGCAGCTCCGAACCGCCACCCCGAATCCGGCTGACCGCCCACAAGCACCTGGGCCTTGAAAGAATAAGAAGTCAGCTGATTCTTGTAGGCGCCGTTGGCACTACATGGGATTGTCAGCACAGAAGGATTGCAGACAAGGGAGTAGGAATCCTTGCCGTTCTTGCCGTCCTGAGGGATATGGTCATACTTAATATCTATTGATCGCGAAACCGAAGACATATCAGCTGAATTTAGCGTCAACTATAAGGATATAAGTACCGTCGCCCCAGCCCTCCATGGTAGACTTATTAATCCTGTAGACATTGTTTGCAAGAAAATCATTAGTCGTCTGGATAGGGAGTCCGGAGCTACGGCAGACACTGAACTTCCATAGCGGAGCTTCATTCTGCACCTCAGTGTTTGAATTACGATACTGCAGTGAAGCCGTCAGCTCCATGTAGGCGTTGCCTCCCATCTGGTCTGTCAGGCGTGCATCATCAGAGGCATAAGTCGTAGTGCCGTCAAAAATCTTTGTGGATATACCGATCAGATAAGGGTCGGAGGCATCCTGCACGTTCTGGGTGTCAGAACCGATAAAGACACCGCCCTTCTCCACGTCAACGCGGAAATCGGCATAAGAATCCACGTCAGCGTCATGCACCGTTAAAGTGCGGTAAGTCGAACCGGTGCCCGATTTGACTACACTCCATCCGGCAGTAGTGAGCTTATACCATTTGAAAGTATAAGGAGAGAAATCAGATATCCATTTCTTGTCGTCGAAGATATTCACAGAAAGATTCAGCTGATCATTATTTTCTGACAGCGTGAAATTCTTACCTGAAGAATCATAGATAGTGACTATAGCTCCGTCAGAGCCGGTAAACTCAGAGACAGCCACCGGAAGATAGGCCACTATCGAATCAGCGTCAGCCGATGCGGTCATAGTCACGCTCGCCTCGATCTTGAAAGAAGAGCCTTGCATGAGGCCTGCGATATTGCCGACAATACGGAGCTGGTTTTCCGGAGTCTTTTCAAAGATGCCCGGGAAATTGGAAGACTTATAGACCGAACCCGAACCGGTCTTGCTGACCTCGAGCGACGTGTTGAACTGAATCTTTGAACCCGAAACGGAGTAATCCACCTTACAATTCTTCAGATTCACGTCTCCGATCTGTGAAGAAGCCACAACGGTAAGAGTAAGGTTCACAGCCTTTCCTCCGGAGCGTGTAGGGTCGAAATCAGGAATGAATTCCGTGATGCCGTTTGATTTTGTAGGGTCACCGACATATTTCTGAAACAGGTCACCGAAATCAGCCATAAAAATGGCAGTGTACGTCCCACCCTTTGAAGTAAAGATGAGCTGTTTTGTGGCCGAAGCCGATCTAACATCAGAAGCCATACCCGATATTATTTTTTAAGACGTGAACGACTTGAAGACTCCTTGGTCTGAGAATCCTCGGGAACTTCGGCAACTGCAGGCTGCTCTGTTTCCACAGCCTCCTCTTTCCGGCTGTCGCTTTCAGATGAAGCCTCCGGCTGATCAGGCATATCTGCCACCTTCTGCTCCTCGGAATCCATCATATACTCCTTTACTCCGCGGTAAGAGGCAAAGGCCTGTTCCTCGTTGTAGATCACACCGCCGATAGATGTTATCAGCTGGTCAAGCGACTCAGATTCGCCATAGACCTTCGGGTCGACCATATTGAACAGAGGCATGGCGAAAGTAGGCAGAACGAGATACCAGCCGTCAGGATGCCTGGGAGCCTGGTTAAGGAGACCCAGTCTCTCTGCCCACTCCTTAGGAATTTTGTAATATTTTCTTTGATTCATACGATTGTGAAGATTAAAGATTACTTGCAAATGATTAAAGCGCCGTCACTGTCAACCAGGAAAGCACCGTCAGAGTCGACGAGTGCCTTATAGCCTCCTGCATCTGTCGCCTGCAGACCGAGATTCATTGCCGTACCGAGGGAAGCCACCGGTATCGTCGGATTTATCCCTGTGGCGATCGGCGTAGTCCCCGAACCGAACCATTCGAGTATCAATTCATCGCCCGGATTGTCTATAACCTTTCTCGAAGTCTGAATAAGGGCATACGGAGAGATAGTCCGGTCATCCTTCATCAGGTCTGTCACCCTTGAAATATCGAAGTCGAACCTCGGAAGACGTCTGACATGGGCCACTTCCTTCTCGACAGAGAACACGGAACCGTCAACAGTGACCGTAGCCGTACATTTCAGCGCAATCTGCGACGGCATTACAGAACGGTCTATGATTATGGAATTCCCCGACTTCGATACAGCCCAGCTCAGCGGTGTAGAGTCGAGCTCCACCCATTCGGAGCCGAGGCGGAACAGCCAATGGTAAGAGACCGGGAGATTTTCCGGAGAGATTCTCGGAGTGATGGTCACCTTTGCCGGTTCGGAACCCCAGGGATCCCAGCGTCCGAGAGCGTTGCCGTCAAAGAACAGGCGGGGACGCACCGAAGTCTGGTCGCACTCCACGCGGAACGACTGCGAGACCCTGTAAGATGAAGAGCCTACAGTAAGGTTGGCCACGAAGACATAAGTCACCGGAGAGTTCGGAGAAACGTTCTCACGGATAGTTATCCGGCCATATGTAGCCGAGCCGAGAGTATTGTCGATCTGATAGAGCGGCAATGAAGGCTGCCCCTCCACTGTCCGGCCGTTGGTGATTTCATTCTTCGTAGAGAAAGAACCGTCGGAAGTAAGGTCGAAGCGGTACCAATGGCCGTCGGAAAGTTTTGTAGCTGCATTGTTCACCACTTCCTCAGAGTCGGTAGCGAAATAACCGATCACCGGAGTAAGCACAAGAGGCGCAAGCACGCGGTTCGGGTAATATTCGCCCGACATCATATTGAAGTTCTGCCGGGTGATTTCACCGTCTGCAGTCTGAATCGAAGCGTAAATCTTCGGAGGGTTTTCAAAATAATCGAAATGCTGTCTCTTGATCATAGCTTAAAAATCAAATTCAACCGATTGGGAATAAGGCTGTCCGTTTAGCCGGCTCAAAACCGGCTTTCCTTCCGGATCCAGGAGGGTGGCCGTCACAGTGATGAGCAGTTTTGTAGGAGGCATCCCGAAGGCATAATTGAAGTCATCGCGCAGAAGCGTCTTCGAAGGGCCGGCGTTCTTGTTGGCATTGTTCCAGAGATTGTCGGAAGCCGTGTCCTCGACGTCGCCGTGCCAGGATCTGCGTGTCCAGTTGTAGGAGACCGAAGGGTCATGTGTCATATCCTGCGTAGAAATCCGGCAGATAACTCCGAGAGTAATCTGGGGATTGTCGGCATAGACCGAGTCCTGTGTTGTATCGAAGTCAAGAAACATCGTATCGATACCGGATTCAAGAGTCCAGTCGTTGCCCGTCCATGAAGGGGGAGTCTTTGTGCCGGTATCGTTGCAGAGCCATGTGCATCCCCAATATGTGACGCGCGACCGTTCATTAAGGAGTTCCCCGCCATCTGTGAACCGTTTGTTGCCCTCCGGATCAAGAACCGTGTCGCCTCCGTAATAATATTCATCCGGATTCCAATAACCGCGGTATATTATAGTCGGCAGCGGCAGCCAGAAACCGTCGACATGAACAATCTGCCTTGTAAGGATCTGCGGGATATAGATAATCACCTGACCCTCCTTCACGTCTCGGTTGACGCCTGCCAGGAAATCCGGACAACGTCCGATAAGAGCTGCCACATTCGAGGCGTCGATTATCGGTTTTGTGACGTTGTTGTAGAACGTCAGTCTTCCCTCCCTTCCCGACAGCTCGAAGCACCATTGACGGCGTCCATACTCGGTGAGATTTCCCCGGTCGTCGTAAGCCGGACCGCTGTTTCCCCACCTGGCTATCTTCATCAGCTCCACAGGAGGGAAATTTCTCCCGGCCGGAACCTGGTCATCGTCATAGAGAGAAACTCGGATTATATTCTTCGGAGCGTCCACCGAGAGGACTCGCATCCAGGAAGTGTAGTAAGTGGCATTGTTGACAACCGTAGTCCCTTTGCCTGTCACCGAGTTTGAGATGTTGTTATAGATACCCCGAATCACATTGAACTCATATTGCGAGGTGAAATATCCCTCCCATTCCTCCTTTAGCCTGAGAGTATATGTGCCGTCCTCGTTCTCTGTTACTGATTCGATGGTATCTCCTTCAGTAAACGACTGGTCTGTCTGAGAAGCCGAGAGCCTGTTGAAAATCAGCTCCGCTATCTCCATGAAAGAGCGGACTCTGATAGACTCCACTTCGGCATTTCCGGAAGAATCGATCAGCCATCCGAAGCCCCGCATGAGCCCCGACATGAATTCTTTCGACTGCGCTACTCCGAAGAACCTGGCTATAGACTCGGCAACAAACTCACCGCCCACAGAGAGATCGAAGGGAGTGCGGTCATTCTTTTTTTTGCTAAGAAAATCCGATAAGATCCTCAAAGCGCTGTAAAGATTATTGTCTGTCGCTTTCGTATTGTCTCCGGTCCTTATGATGTCAGGAAGGGATACCGATTCTCCTATCGATCTTGCATAACGTCTCACGTCCGTTATATCATCCCTCATTTTCCCTTGGGAAGTACGGCTCAGTGCGTCGCTTATCTCGATATCCATCGAGGAGGGAAGATTCACCTTCCTGGTGATCCGCGTTATCCGGCTCTCCCGGTAACCGGTATCCGGAAAATATACCTCACTCTCAAGCCTTACCCTTCGCCCTATCGATAGTTCTATCTTATTCCGTTCTATCCATACATGATCTGTAGGACCCTTATAGACTGCTATATCCAGTCCATGTTCTTCATTGTATTTATTTACTGCCTCAAGAAATTCCGCCTCAGCAAGAGTATAATACTCATCCGGCATCCGGAGATTCCAAAGAAGATATTTGTCTCCCGCTTTCGGCACAAGCTTTTCTCCCGGCAGCTGAATATCGTCTCCATAAGGCCAGATCGTAATGATTTCAAATTCCCGATGCTCGCTGTCATAGTTCACCTCGAAATAATATGTCCCGTTTTCCTCGTTACCTAAGCCACCCAGCTCGCTTCCCTCCTGGAAAGAAACTCGAAGGACCTTTCCGGGCAGAAGATAATCGTTCGGATCAAATGGAATTCCCTCATCCTGGAAATAATAAACACTGAACGGATTGCCGTCTTCTCCAATTATCTCTTCACTTCTAACATGGGAGATTTCACCGATTCTTCTCGGGAAGATATCTGAGAATGCATCCTGCTCATAATGGTCCACTCGTCCATACTTTTCTGCATTTATCTCTACAAATTTCTTACCGTCCGGCAATTGTAGCCTCGAATATCCGTAATGCTCCTTATCAATATTTTTGCTGCTTCCTATCGGATATAGTCTCGTATAGAATTTTACATTGTCTGCTCTTCCTGGATCTATCGACAACAGACCTTCTCCATAGCCCAGCTTTACCGGCTCTCCGTGCTCACACCGGCAGACATTCACTGTCTGGCCTTCGATCCACCATTCTCCCCCTGTCTTTTCCGCTATCTCTCTGAGTGCTTCGTCACAATATTTACCAAAATAATCTATTACAATATTTTCCGTTCCCTCAATCAGACCAACTTTCCAGTCGGTTATATTGCCCATGCCCTTATTCATGCATCCTACAATCATCGCCACATGTTCATGAGGGGGTGCGGTAAGTGTAAAGACAGGATCTTCCTCATTATCCACCGTCTTGATAACAAGAAGCCGTTTCAACATGCTTTCAACTCCGTAGAACTTGACATCATAAACCCATTCCTCCTTATTGTTTTGCTTCGGTTTGTACTTCTCCGTCAGCCAATATCTCTTCCCCTCGAAATCGGTGTAATAATCGACATCAAGTTCTATATAGTCAAAATGGGTGAAAGACAAGGAAAGAATGCTGTCCCCCTGAATCTCCTCTGCCAGTGTCGAGTTGTCATTGGGGGAGAGCTCAGCTTGCTCGATCCCTTTGGAATTATATATCTTTATAAGCATGTTTGAACTTCGTTATAATTGCGTTAAAACGATGGCACCGGCTCACAGAATGTCACTTTGAACCTGCTTGCATGCACTCCCTCTTTCCATATATAGGTGAGAGGCGTGAATGATCCGTTCTCCACAAAGAAAACTTTCATCTTCAGATGTAGTTCCGAGAATGTCATCTCAAGCCATCCTTTGTTCCCTTGCTTTAAAAATGCTATGAATCTTGAATATTGATCCATCCATTTATCCTTCGTGTCAGCAACCAGACAAAAAAGAAGCTGTATGTTCCTCTGCTCGTTCCTGACCGTCAGTTCATCCGAATACTTCGCTCCGTTCTCTTCCCTGATATTCACGGCCACATGACCTTTCACTTTTGAAGCGGTAAGGAGAGCCGTCAGATTTTCCCTCCCTCCCTTCTTTTCTTCAGTCAGGAAAGCTCCGAACTCGGTCCAGATATCTGTTCCGTTGATGACCACAAGTCCCTTTAATGCCTCAGAATCCATATCATCTCGTTTTAATTCCGTCCCTGATTATCATTTTGATATCGTCTGACATCTCATCAAGTTTATCTGCCGAGCGCTTCGTGTTTTCTTCTATCTTCCTGAGCCGTTCCGATGCCTGGCTCATCTTATCCGCGACATCCTCCATCTGCTCATCGATAGAGGCCGCATGCATCTGGACGCTTACAAAAAGCCCCTCGAGTTTTGTCCCCTGATCCTGGCTTATAGCCATGAATCCTCCTGCTCTTCCGGTCTGGTTTCTGCCGTTGTACCCGTCAAGATTTATTCCTGCGGCGTCGGCAATTTCTCCCAGTCTGTCCCCGGCAGCCGTCATTATACTTTCTAACCTTTTTCTCCAGTCCTCAATATAAGCTGCATCTGCAGTTCCGCCAATAAAGGCATCACTCAATTCATTGTACAAGGGCTCAAGAACTGAGGCAAGATCCTTATACATGAAACCATTAAGTATGGCGTTCGCCAGGGTATCCTCTGTAAATTCTCCCAATTTGGATATATCTCCTCGCATCTCTTTCAAGGCATCCTTTGCATTGGAAAGGAAACTGTCAAAAGAAACTCCCATCACCATTTCACGCATGGAATTCCTTATTTCTTCAATTTTCTCCTGAAGATCCTTGACAGTTTGGTCACTCTCTTTCCACGCTTCATAATAGGCCTTGGCTGCCTCACTGAGTTTATCCTGGTTATACCATAACTCTATCTGATTCTCTTCAAAGCCGTTAAGGCTCCATGTGGAAAAACCACCGTTTAAGGAATTTCCCCATTCATAATGTCCTTGGCTTCCCTGAAGCTTTCTCCATAATTCGTCAGATACATCTGCTTCCTTGCTCAAGTTTTCGATATATTGATTTAAAGCCTCTGATTCTGCATCCCATACGCTCACACTCGCCGGCTTTGCATATCCTCTCTCTATTAGCCAGTTCAATAATTTCACATCTGTTATGATATCCGATATCTGGCTGCGGTTCCTCGCATATTCCGCGCTCCGCTCACGCAACGCCCGGTTCGTCTCGATCTCGGCTATATACCATTCCCGTCTCATCTCCTCCATTTTTTCTTTCCATGAAGAGAATAAGGAAAATATTGATGCCAGACCATTAAGGGCATTCGTAATTCCGCCCACGATATCTCCCGACCATATCTGGGCGATTCCGGTTCCCATGTCCATGATACCGTCGCAACAGGTCATTATTTCATTCATGCTCTTCTTGAAGTTGTCGCCCAACACATTGCCAAGAGCATCTCCCCAGCCACGAATTGTCGCAGAAACCTCTTTACCCTTTGCATTAAGTTCTTTTAATGCTCCCGAAACATCTCCGTCTTCATCCTTCGTTGCCTTGATAAAATCGCTCCAGGCGTTCTTCATGGCAGCAAAGGGATTATCTTTGTCAAGTTGTTTCCTGATTTCCTGAATGCGCTTGAGCATCCTCTGATACTCTTCCACAGTTATCTTGACCTGTTGCTTGACAAATTTTCCATCTGCGTCCTTGACAGTTACTGAGATCTGAACACCATCATTCAACATCTTGGCATTCATCAATGTTTCCTCGGCCTGTTTGTAGAAGTCTTTAAGAACTTTATATCCCTTGTCGGCAACAGTCCCGAAAAGCTTGTCATAAAAGTCAGACGACTGAAGTATCTCCGACTGCAACGAATTTATGGCTTCGCTATAGGCATTCTTACGAGCGGAAATTGCGGATTTGATTTCAGTCGTATCGAGACCCTCTTTCTCAAGCCTCAACAATTCCGCATTTAATATTTCCATTTCTTCAGTATATGACTTCTCTAATTCCCGGCGTTGCTGATCATAATCCTTATATTGGTTTAGAAGCTCATCTAACTTCTCCCGGTTTTTAGCAACCTCGTCTTTTGCAACCTTGTCAAGTTCCTGCTTCATTCCTTCATTCGCAAGACGAAGGGACTCGGATATTGTTTCAGTCTGTTCCTGTGTCAACACTCCGTTTTGAGCTTCTTTCCATTTGTCTTCCTGTGCCTGGATCTCGGCATATTGTTTTTCATAGTTAAGAGCAATCTGGCGACGGCGTTTTTCAGCGCCATCCTCCATCTGATCAATTTCTGTCTGCTCATTCTTCCATTTGAGTTTCTGCAGTTCTTCCGCCACTTTTTTTTCATAGTCGACACGGGTATCCTTACTTGGATCCGGATTTCCCTTGGGAATGTCTTTTATTTCGTCTGTCGTTTGTGAAATTCCCATCTTTTTGTAAATCTCGGTTATACTATCCTGTTCGGCCTTAATGGCAGCAGCATACTGTGTCGATATTTCTTTCATGGCATCCATGGCTTTCGTTTGTTCGGTAGCCCTGGCTGCATCCCTTAATTCACTTATTTTATTATATGCTTCCTCTGTCATATAATAATCCTGGGTTACTGAACCTCCTTTATGACTACGGCTGTCACCAGCCCTCAGGAGATGCTTTACTGCTTCAAATTCTGCTTCCGATAGGGAAGTTGTATCCCCTTTAGCGCCATATCCGGTTCTTCTGAATTGAGTTATCCCGCCTGCTGAATATTTCGAACCTACTAATGTTCCTGTTTCCGGTGCATTGGGATAGGTCCGGTTTTCATTCCAGGCCTCAATATATGGCTGAAGCTGCTTATCAAGATTTTCAGTGAAAGCATTTGCAATAGATTGTCTGGCCAATGCTTCTATGGCCAGATCCGTCATTTCAGCCAGATATTTCTGAGCGTCGGCCACACTGTTTATTTCAGCGCCAAGTTGCCTGAACGCATCCTTGTGGCTGTCTATAAACCTTTTCCTTTTATCCAAAGAATCTCCAAGTTGCTCCCATGCACGTTTTAGCTCGAAATATCTTGATATCAATGTTGAGGCATTAGAAACAATTGAATTTTTAAAATCTTCTTCCTTTTGTTTCATTTCCTCCATCTTTCTTTGCCTCTCTTCTTCAGCTTCTTTAGCTGCCTTGCTACCTTTTGAGAATGCATATAGGGCACCGACTACAGTAAGGCATGACATTGCCAGGACCACATAAGGGTTGGCCTTGGCTACTGCATTGAAAGCGGACTGTGCAACAGTCGCAGCTTTCGTAGCGATAATCCCACGTCCTTGTGCAGAGATTCTGATATTTTCTGCTGCAGTAGCTGCCTTGGTCTGAATGATCTGAACACCCTGCATCAAGGCTGACTGTTTCTGAAGATTTGTCTGTATTGAACTTAAGGCGTTGCTCGCTACGATGGCAGCCTGGAGTTTTGTCTGTACTTCTGTCAGATCCTTCTGACTCAGTCCGAATATTTCAGCTGCCCCAGTTGCCAGCCCGAAACCGTCGATGGCCAGTTGAAGGGCGCCTGATAACTGGTCTAAACCTCTGGTATCAGATGCGGCATTATTTATGGCCGCTGCAGTGTCAGCCATGGCATCCCGCAAGACTCCGGCTTCTTCCGTCAATTCTTCAATATGCCTTTGTAGTGCTCTTCCCTCAGCGGTGGCTTTTTCCTCATCACTCAGCCTTGCATAAGATATCATCAAGGTTGCAATCTCCTGAGTAAGGTTGCGCAGTTGAGTTTTTATGGATGCATCCGCAGTTTCTGCAGAGTTATTTAATTCATCATATTTGGCCTTAAGCTCATCGATGGCAGGTTTCTCGTTTTCAATCTCTTTTGTAACCTCTTCAATCCTTTTTTTAATTTGAACCCATTCGGAAGAACCTGCGGCAACCCCTTTGAGAGACTTTTCCAATCCCCCTAACTCCTTTTCAAGCTTACCAACATACTCCTGTTGAAGCTTCAGGGAACGTTCCACCTCTTTAAAGGCAGCCTGGGAATCTCCTGAAAATTGTCTTACTATCCTTCCGGCATTCTTAAGGCCGGGAGTAAGACCGTCCTTCATAAGGATTTCAAGTTCTACCGGTTTCATTGTGTGAGATTACTTCTGAAAAATCCTGCAATTTCATTAGCTTCGTCTGCTGCCGTGAGTCCACCTTTTGGTTTATGACCTTTGCTTTCGACATACCGGGGAGCGTCACTCAGCATCATGATTAATGTTTGATAGTTTACTTTGTTTAAGATATATTCTACTGTCCATCCTGTGGCCGAAGCCACCTGCCACAGAAATCCGAAGGGGCTATGGGATGTCTCATAATGACTCTTTAACTCCCCGTCTTTTTTTGGCTCAGTCTCAGCTTCATCGGATTCGACATCTCGGCTGATCTGATAATAGGTATAAAAGGGTCTGTGCCCATGAGGGTGACAAATTTCCGTATTGCAGCCACTTGAAATTCATACCTCACAAAATGTTTCACAAACCATGTCAATGGACCCACGAAACAAGTTCTGCCTAAAGTAAGGGCTATCATCCGGCATATTTTGTCTCCATGATCCGCAATAAACTTCATCTGCTCCTCCTTCGTGAATCCCTCGATTTCCGAACTTGTAACTCCCATCGACAGATATGTCCGGGCCACTTGTATCTGTCCGGACATTGACGGTCGCCGCATCGTTAATCTAACCACAAAAGGTCGTTTCCTGAAGGGTAGCCGGATCTCCTTCAGGGGCAACGAGACACCTACGTTTAAAAGTGCCTCCGCTGCCTCCATCTGGATCAGTCTGATGGTCTTCTCATCCATTTGTTTACTTGGATGTTACTTTGGATGTTGTCACGGATTTAGTTCCATCCGCCGGTTCCTGGCTTGCTTCCGATACCGATGCTACCGGAGCGGAATTTTCCGGAGAAGACGCAGTCTTAAGGACATCCTCTGAATCTACAATAGAAAAGGGAGATCCACCATCTGCCGGTTTGTTAACTTTGAGTTGGCATTCTATCTTCGCAACCTCTGTGAGGGTGAGTTTACCACCCAAATTGGCAATGATAGTTCCGTTGGGTACTATTATAGTCTGACCTGAAACAAGTTTGATCTTCCATTTTCCACTCTTTTGTATAAGAGTAGACGGGGCACTCCATCCTGTAGGGCTTGATTCTCCACCTATCAGGGTACCACCGAGTACCGCATGGATGTTTTTATAGTTAAGTTGTATGAGATTAAATGTCGGTGCGATCTGACCGTTCTTTTGCAACAATGTCAAAACCGGTGCATCAGGAACCTGTTCCGCATCAACATCAACCGATTCAGGTTTTACACCTCCAAAATCGAAGGATCCTTTTTCAATATATCCTATGGTAAAATCATCAAAATCTACAGATGCTATACCATATAAAAAATCATTGTTCTTATCCATTTCTTATCGTTTTTATTATTAGTGTTGCCGCCGTTCCGGCGATTATCCCTGCTGTTAATGCAAGTATTGTTGTTATCAGGGGAGTGTGTCTGCACTCTTTCTCTTCTCTTTCCTCGGAAATTTCCCGGAGGTCCTCCAATTCCTCAAGTGCGGAATAATACAGTTCCCAGTAATAATCAATCTCTCTCTGAAGGCTGTCGCATGTGGCAACCACAACTACATTATTCCCTTGAGTGAACACGGAAGCATTCGCCTGACCGCTTTTCTTTTTAAAGGAGGCTCCTTCCGGAAGACTACGGAGGCTGTCCATAGGTATCTCCATCTCCAACTGGCTCATCGGGACAGTCTCCTTGACAATCTGTTTTATGACAGTGGCGATCGTGTCGTGTTTCTCTATTATCCGGATTGTCTCCTTCTGTTCCGTAAGGTTCTTTCGTGTTGTCGCGCAACTTGAACCGAACAGGGCAGTTATCAGAATGAGGGCAGTCAGCAGCTGCCTCAACGGCTTTCCGAAGCCTCGCCATCTCTCTTTTCGTCGACTGCAGGTCTTTCCTCGTTGCATTCAATTCCTCTTTTAATGGTTTCACTATATTTTCCACAAGTATCCTTGTGGCATTCTCTGCATTGGTGATATGCACTGATTCAGCCTCTGCCTTAGCTCTCTCCGCTTCTGCATTTGCTTTCCTCACCGTCGCTTTAAGCGTGATGACACTTATCACCAGGGCGATTAGACCCCCTCCAAGCAGTATGTTGAGGATTTCGCTGAAATTCATATCACTCTTCTTTAGTTTATTGCCTTATGCCTATTCCCTTAAGCCACTCAGATACCTCGAAGCTCGGGCAAGCCTTTATCCATTCCGATGGTTCGATGATTCCGTTGCCATTTTTGTCGGGAGAAAGATCGCGGTGACCCAAAATCTTCACATCCGGGAATCTACGGTGAAAGTCAATGACATATTCCCTGAGTGCCTTTTCCTGTGCCTCTGTGCGGGTGTCCTTTGCTTTCCCGTTCTTGTCTGTTCCGCCTGCATAGACAATATGTCTTGATACTGAATTATATCCTTTGGCACCGTTTGTAATTTCCCACGGATCAACGTTGGCATCTTCATTGTTATTGACAAGTCTTTCAACCGTGCCATCAAGTTTGAAAAGGTCTGTATAACCTACCTGGTTCCATCCTCTGCCACCGGCACTCACCGGAGAGGTGTGCCAGCGCTTTATATCGGCTGCCGTCACTTCCCTTCCTTCCGGTGTTGCCGTACAGTGGATTACCAAATATTTCAACTTGCCCATCGATTAGCCTTCGTATGCACTCATCATTACCACACTTGCATCTTCCTTCTTAGGCATGCAGATGAAGTAATGTCTGAAATTAATTTTGTTGCGCTGATATTCGGGATCTGTACCGGCCTCACTGTAATACATCTTGGTCGACCCGGTGGCCTTAAACACTCGGGGAGTGTAGAAGGCAAACGAGCATTGGAATTCCCCGGTGCTCGCTTCGGTTCCTATATCCTTCTTGACTCCTGCCGTAGTATAAACCGGAGTGTCACCGTAGGTATAAATTTCAAAGCCATAGAGATTACCGACCTTACCTGTGTTGCGGTCTATGTTGAATTGCTCCTTAAACTTCTGGTCTGTAAGAAGAAGGTCGTTAACATGGTCGGGACATAAAATCAGTCTGCGGTTTGTGGCAGGAACTTTCAGGTTGTCAAGTGCTCGTTTGAGTGAAACAAGGTCGTTAGTAGTCAGCCTTAGCCTACCGGTTTCCGGATCTGATTCACCCGTTGTCTTAAGAACCGGCGTAGTCTTTGAATTCTGCTTTGCACACAGGGCGTGAGCCGCCTTTCTGAACTTGGCATCGTTGAGGGCATTGGAATGACTTTCTTTCACTCTGCTCATCTTGTCATAGGAAATCGCATAAAGTTCGTCATCAGTAACTGGAGTTACTTTTGTCTGGAACTTGTCGAGTTTGATGGCGATATCCTTGTCATCGAGTGCCTGCAATGGAATCGGATAAGTGGTATTGTTTATCAGCACTTCCGGATCCACTCCCACTTCCACCAAATGGATCACATCGTTGTTGACAATGGAGGATTGATCGGGAACGCCGTCAAGCCAGCTCCCGGAAAGAAATTCCCTCAGGGCCTTTACCATCTCTCCGGTCCATACCTCCGTATAGACCCCTTCACGAAGAGCTCCTGCGGGCTTCGGTACAAAACTCATCACAGAGCCTACTCCCACCATCACGATCACACATGTCATCACCGGCAATCCTAAAAGAAGAGCCAGCATCACTCCCACAAATGCATTTATGAGGAGTGCGGTTAAGGTTTTAATTGTTGTCTTCATTTTTTATGATTTGGTTTAGATTTCACATTCGCAGCCATATTCAGCTTTGTAGAGTCTTTTGTACTCTGCCGGGTTTTCCTGACGCATTTTTTTAAGTTCCTCTTCCGGGACTTCACTCATCTTGGAATAGGTCTTTTCGTCAGTCGGTTTTGAACCGCTCGTCGGATTGATTGTGGCGCTGAGGCGAGCTGCCGGCGACATCGCTTCCAAGGTTGTTTTAAGGGCTTCCAATCCTATGGTGTTGCCCAGGTTAATGAAATGATCCTTTTTATCTGCAGTCAACCGGTTTTCCTTGATGGCTGTTTCCACTGCTCCGGTCACTTGGGAAAGAATCAGATCCTCTTTCTCCTTTTTAAGTTTTTTCGCTTCCTCCTCCTGACCTTTCAGCTCATTGATTTTTGAGAGGACTGCTGTTTCGTCTGCCGTCTCCGGCAACCCTAATTGAAGGGCGATTGTTTTCAGTTCCATTTCCTGTTTTGAAATTTGAGGTTTGTTATTGATTAATGGCAAAGGGTTCTCACTGTCTTTGCCAAGTGTTATCTGTCTTCCGTTACGGCGCATTACAATGGCGTTGTCATTGGCTCCTATATCCACAATAGAGGTCTCGAAAATCTTGCACTTGGTAATTGTGGGGGAGGTCTGTCCCGGAACAAGGTGTTCTTCCTTTTCACTGAGCTCAAGTATATCGATGCCGATGCTGACCATTCTCAAGGATCCCACCTCCCATTGTTTCTTGCATTGTCTCGATAGTTCTGTGGCGCAGTCAAACACCGGCTCCCCGGTTATCTCGTTGTTCTCATGCTTGAGATCCTTCATGTAGCCTATTACCTTGCCTCGCTCATGCATGAATAGGAGCACCGGGTTTCTCTCATATTGGGCCATATCCACTCCTGCTGTGATTACCCGGCTCCCATGGCTGTTCAGACTGTCGTCTGTTAATCTTACTCTTTTTTCCATCGCGGTTTCAATGAATTTTGGTGCAATATTATCCCTTAATCCCAGGCTCGGCAAGAAAGTATGAAACCCTTGCATGCTTCTGTGAAACCCTTACACGATTTCTTGTCCTCAAGCCTCAAACCCACCACTTTTGCACTGTCTTTCGGCATTGCTCCACTCGGAGCAATGCCTTATACGAGTTAATAATTATTCAAAATGACTAAAGCAGAACTTGAAAAGAAAAAAGACCTGGCACGGGCTCTATTCCTTTCCGGACTTGAGCAGACAGAAATTGCCGATAAGGTCGGGGTCTCACGTGTCACCATTTCTAAATGGTGCGCAGCTGACGGATGGAAGGAAGCCCGGGCTGCCAAGAATATCACGCGCCCGGAACTTGTAAACAAATTGCTCCTGACAATCGACAAGCTTATTCAGCAGGTCAATGAATCTGAAGATCCCTCTCTGATATCGAGTCTCGGTGACAAGCTTTCAAAACTGGCCTCTGTAATTCAGAAACTCGACAAACAGGCCAACGTGGTCTCTGCCATTGAAGTCTTCATGGCTTTCTCAAAATGGCTTGAATATCGTTCCGCCACCGACCCCGATGTCACTCCGGAACTTATTAAGGCCATAAACAAATATCAGGACAAGTTCCTCATTGAATCCATGAGCAAAGGATCGCTGGCTTGACATGAAAACAGGTCTTAATAAAGAACAGAAAGAGGCTTTTGAACGATGGCAGGAACATTGCCGCGAGGTTCAGGCTCTAACCGAGGTCTCATTGGCTGTCGCCAAGGAATCTCCCTCAGACCGCGACCGGCGAATCCGACGCCTCCTTTCCGACTATGATGAATTCTGCGAATATTATTTTGCCCATTTCCTCACCCTGAGGGATAAATCTTCCGGTGAGATCATCAAGACTATCCATAATGCCCCTTTTCATACCAAGGCTGCCCTCAGAATCAAAAAATCACCCAATCTTAAGGCTGTCTTCAAATGGCCCCGGGGCCATGCAAAATCAACTCATATCGGAGTCTTTATTCCCCTTTGGCTTATATTCCAGCCTAAACGTTTAATAGATTTCATGGTCACAGTCGGTAAGTCCGAAGACTCTGCAATACGTCTGCTCGGCGACCTCCAGGCTGAACTTGAATTCAATCAGAAACTCATCGCTGATTTCGGTGAGCAGAAAAATCTCGGCTCCTGGCTCGAAGGGGAATTCAAGACTAAAGGGGGTGCCAAATTCCTCGCTGTCGGGCGTGGTCAGTCTCCTCGTGGTCTCCGTGATCGTGAGGCTCGTCCGGATTATATTGTAATCGATGACCTGGATGATGACGAACTCTGCCGGAATGAGAAGCGTGTAAAAGACTTGACCGATTGGGTAAAGGAGGCATTGTTTGGTGCCCTGGACGTTGGGCGTGGCCGATTTATAATGGTCGGCAACCTTATCTCCAAGAATTCTGTGCTTGCAAACATCTCGGCGGCCAAGGGGGTTCATGTCTCTGAAATAAAAGCAGTCGATAAAGACGGCAATCCTGTATGGTCTGAAAAATGGACCAGGGAAGAGGCGCAGGCATATAAGGATTTTGTCGGTTACCGTGCATGGGAAAAAGAAATGATGCATAATCCAATCAACGACGGCACAATTTTTCGTCATGAATGGATCAGGTATAAGAAGATTCTTAAACTTGACAGATATGAGATGCTTGTGTGCTACACTGACCCCTCTTTCAAATCAACCACTGCCAACGACTATAAGGCTTGTCGTCTGTGGGGTAAGATTGGACGGGAATTGCATCTCATCGATACTTATGTCCGCCAGGACACTGTTTCCGGAATGGTCCGATGGCTTTATAATCTCTATGAGTCTCTTCCTGACAATGTGGTTGTCTCTTTCCTCATTGAGGCCAACATGCTCCAGGATATCATTCTTGATGAATTCGCGACCGAAGGTAATATAAGAGGGTATCAGTTGCCCATTATGCCCGACTATCGCAAAAAACCGGATAAGATCCAGCGCATCGAGGCGATTTCTCCGCTTTGGGAAAGAGGGTGCATTTTCTATAATGAGGCTCTAAAGGATTCTCCGGATATGGAGGTGGGCATAGAACAGACTCTTGCCCTCGAACGTGGTTCCCGTGTTCATGACGACGCTCCCGATGCAGATGAAGGGGCAATCTGGATCCTTCAGAGAAACACAAGGCAGGAAACTTTTAAACCGGTGTCGGTTCCTCGTCGGCATCCTAAAAATTCATGGTAAATATCTATTTTTATGTTAAAGACAATCAGACATTCGATTTTCGCGTGGCGGTACAAGAGGGCTGTGAAAGAAGCAAAAGAATTGGCTGCCCTTTTCGGTATTAAGTATTATGTCCTCAATTTGGGTGGTTCCCTGAAAGTGGTTCCCAAAAGAAATATAAAGGACCTGATTAAGCAGAAGAAGTTCCGCAAAGGTATTTCTGTTGGGGATGTTGAACGTATGGCTCTTTTTGTAACCACTTAATCTGAAGACTTATGTTTATAACAGATGATGATTACAAAGTGGTTATTGGAGAGTCCGCTTTGAAAGTGATATCACAGGCTTCTGACGAAAACCGTAAGAATGCCGAGCTTGAAGCCATTGAGGAAATATCCGGATACCTGCGACCGACCTATGACTGTGAGGCGATTTTTTCCGCAAAGAAAAAAGCGAGGAACAGACTTATAGTAATGTACACTGTTGATGTCGCGCTATATCATTTGGTGGCTTCGCTCCCTCAGAAAATGGGGATTGAAATCCGGAAGGAACGCTATGAACGAGCCATAGAATGGCTTGAAGGGGTACAGGCAGGAAAGATAGTTCCTGATCTGCCTCTTGTTGAGGAACCTGACGGTTCTGTTTCTAACGCTACAATTTTTCATTCGGATCCAAGACTCCGCCATAACTGGTAACAATATGAATATTCTTGACAAGTTCCTTGATAATTTTCGCTCCAGGAAGAGTGAAGACCTGATTCTGCATACTTCTCATGGCGACCTCAACCTGGCCAAGGAAAGCGACCGACAAAAGTTCCGGAGTATTGTAATGGAAATCCATCGTACCACGGACGCGCTGACCCGAAAGGATATTGCCGACTGGCGTAAGGCCTGGCAGATGGCTATCAATGTCGATAGTCCCAACCGTAACCGACTTTATGACATATACCGTGACGTGGATGTGGATCTCCACCTTTCCGGATGTATCGAGCAACGACGCGGTTTTGTCATGTCCCGTTCCTTTAAACTTGTAAACGATAAGGGAGAGGAACAGGAGGATGCAATGCACTACTTTGATCAGTCCTGGTTCAAACAGTTGTTGGAACTTTGCCATGATTCATTATGGTGGGGACATTCTCTTATAGAACTTGGCAGCCTTACCCAGGATGGCGACGGGTGTATCTGCTATGAATCTGTTTCTCTGATACCGAGAAAACATGTAATACCTGAATATCATCGTTGCATTCAGAATGTGGGTGACGATTGGCGTTCCGGCATTGATTATCATGAGGCTCCTTATACTGATTGGCTCATCGAAGCCGGCAAACCTTATGACCTTGGAAAATATCTCAAGGCTGCCCAGCAGACTATACCCAAAAAGAACGCCCTTGCATTCTGGGATGCTTTCGCCGAAATTTTCGGTATGCCTATGCGCGTAGCAAAGACTACGACCAGGGATAAGAACGAATGGCGAAGGTTGGAACGTATGCTTGAGGAAGCAGGATCTAACCTTGCCATGGTTACAGGAATGGAAACCGAGGTGCAGTTTGTTGAGTCCGGAAAAGGAGATGCTTTCAATGTTTATGACAAACGTATCGATCGTGCCAATTCGGAACTTTCAAAACTTGTCATAGGACAGACCATGACTATTGAAGACGGTTCTTCACTATCCCAATCTGAAACTCACCTTCAGGTGTTTCAGAACCTTGTGGAGTCCGACCGGGATTTCCTTCGTGATATTGTCAACAATCAGCTTATCCCGAGGATGGTCAGACACGGATTCCCTCTTAAAGGTTTGAGGTTTGAATGGGATGACGCGGTTGATTATACCCCGGAACAGCAGATTCAGTTTGAGACCATGATCGCAGACCGCTATGATGTCGATCCGGCTTATTTTGCTGACAAATATGGGCTGCCGGTCGGCGAGCGCAGGAATAATCTTCCTCCGATTATTCCGGATCCGGATAATCAGCCTAAGGAGGATCCCGAAAATAAAAACAGTCACGATTTTTTCGACTGAGCCCCTCCGATTATGAGGGGCTACACCGGCGTTATGCTCTCTTGCTTAAGGAATATCCCGGACAATTAACTGCTGCCCGGAACGAAAAGGAGGAGAAACTGCGCAAACAGCTCTCTGCCTTGTTTGACGGCATGATGAAGGCTCTATATAAGTCTGGGGGAGCGCAACTTTCCATCGATATCCTTGCCGATCCTCGTGTCCGTAAATTTATTGACACTCATGCATCGGTTCTTGACTCCGGTTTTGAACAGGTCAAAATGTCGGAGGCTATGCGACGCAGGTTGCAGAGATCCGATTTTATCTTTTCCGGTCTCAAGGCATTCCATGAACTCAATGAGGCTTTCCCTTCTCTTATCGATGAGAACGGTGATAGAAAATCATTCGAACGTTTTTTGAACGACGTTAGAAGCATCGATTCAACATATAATGAGAATTACTTGAGAGCAGAGTATAATTTTGTCGTGGCTTCCGCTGATATGGCTGCCAAATGGGACGGTTTCATGAAAGACGGAGACCGCTATAATCTTCAATACCGCACTCAGAATGACGATCATGTCCGTCCTGAGCATGCTGCTCTCGATGGTGTGACCCTTCCTCCTTCTGACCCGTTCTGGGAAGAATACTATCCGCCAAATGGCTGGAACTGTCGCTGCACTGTCGTCCAGGTCCGCAAATCCAAATATCCCGCCACTCCCCATGACGAGGCTATGGCTCTTGGTGAAGTCGCTTTGCAGAAAGACTCAAAGGGGATTTTCCGGTTTAATCCCGGAATTGAGCAGAAGACTTTCCCCGACTACAATCCTTACACCATCCGTCGTTGCCGTGATTGCGACATCCCAAAGGATCAGACTAAATTCGTGGCGTATATTCCCGACAATGAATTGTGCGCTGCCTGTAAAATCGTTCGGGCAATGTTGGGGCATTATTCTCAAGTTCCAACTTCAAAAGGGAAGGTAAGGATCCACTCTAAGCATGGCGAAAAGGAATCCGCTGTCAATATTTCTATCGCCAGATATCTTGCTGAAAAGTATGGTATGGAAATAGATCTCCTCCCTGTCGAATACAGGCATCCTGATGCTGACTCTTATAACAGGACTTTAGGCCGCAAACAAGAATATAAAATCAGTAGCGGATCTAAGTCTTCTATCGATGGGCGCCTTCGTAAAGGAGCTTCTCAAGCCGACGATGTAGTCATCCGGATTGATAATGAAGTTGATTTAAAATTTTTAGCAGATGCCATTAAAGGCCGCGTATGTCAATGTGAGGAATTAAAGTCAGTGATGATCATTTATCAAGGGCAGGATCTGACGTTATCCCGCAAACAGATAATGTCAAGAGACTTTAAAATACAACAGGAAGACTTCAAATGAAATCTTCCTGAAGGAGGTTCACAAGCCTTTCGGCTTTAGATCCGTTGCAAATTTAATATTTATACTTATATCACGCAAATTTTATTCCAAAAATATGAGCCGGTCCCCCCGGCTCTCATTTTTTAGTAGTTTTGTTTCATCTTCATTCCTTTCGAAAAATTCTATTCCAAGTTTATCTCCTCTTTTCTTTCACCACACCTTATGCATTTGTCTATTCTTGTTTTTACCTTCATATTTCTTCTAAATATCTGCTGCCTCAACGAGTCACTCTCTAATACATCGATAATTCGTAAGCCATAGCCCTCGGTTTGCCAATAGTGCCCTTTAATCAGGCATAAAATTCGTTTCATAATCTTCTTCATAATGAAATTTGATATGTTGAGTCCTTTTTTATTATCTCTCTTACCATTTTTCTATTAGATTTAATGAAGATAGGTTTGACCTCAGGGTCTGCGAGAACGTAGATATCGGTATCTGCTTTTCTCACTATTTCCAATTCCTCTGCCGTGAGTGTGAAGAGAGGTTTGTCTTCGGGTGTTTCCATAATTAATCATTTAAGTAATTAGTGAGGAGGGTGAGGCTCGAACTCACGACCCTGACTACTCTACTTTCATCAGTTATTCTACCAACTGAACTACCTCCCCTTTTGCACGGAGTATTGCCTTACCCCGTGCATTGAACAACATTACTAACAAATATAACTATCTCATATGAAAGCGATTTTACCGTTTCACAACGGGAGGGGTCTTCACAGATTACCCTTTATATCGAATTATTTTTCAAAGAATCTCTTAAATCCTTTATCCATTGTGTCCTTCCCTTACAAGCCTCAATCTCTTTTGCGTAACTTTCTTTGTGATATGCAAGATATTTCAGCAATAAGCTCCCACTGCTCTGTGTGGCTATCCATTCTTCCTTTTCAGGAAATTCAAAAGGATAAGAAAGAGTATCAAAATCTAAACTTTCTTTCAATTGTTTTAGAGCAAACTCCTTTAGATTTATATGGTCTTTAGTCGGAGGTTCCCAGTTTGAAACAGCTATGATCATATTCTCATAGCGAAGTTTTAGTCTGGCTTTTTTATACTCTCTTTCCCTATATTCGTTTATTGCTTTTGAATAAGCATTCTGATACTCTTTTTCCCATTCTCCCTGTGTCCTGGGATTATCATTTAATTCTTTCAGATCCTTTTCAATGCGTTCAATCTCTTTTAGATGATAATCATCCGGTTCAAAACTTTCCGGGATTGGAGTTGACATATGTTCGTCACGCATCATTATGCAAGCTCCGAATTCTCTTGCACAAAGCAAAAGGTAATCTTTTAACGTCACGTTTTTGCCTTCATAAATGTCGGCTGTATATCCTGTTGGCATGATTTTTCAGTTTTTATATCTTACAATTTTCCCATTCTTCACGCAAAGAATATGCTTCTTCGTTTCCTCCATATTGGAAGGATCAAATTCTTTGAAAGGGATGGCAAAATGCCATACAGTAGAGTTCTTGCATTTAAATAGTCCACCATCGACATAATCGAACTGTCTAATTAAACAATTCACCACATTTTCATAAACCCCAATTATATCAGCCGGTATTATCCATTCTCCTTCTTCCAACCTTATCTCCTCATCCGGCTCATCGGTTGTCCCTACAAGATGCTCATTGCCTTCGTAGGGGAGAATTTTAAATAATTTCTTGTTAATATACAAGCCACCGACAAGATAAACATAACCCTCATCTTCATAGTTTACAATTCCGTAATTCCAAATAAGTTTTTCATCCCCAAAATGAACCTTATTTTGGAATATCACCTCATCCTTACATTTGAATTTCTTTTCCATATCAGTTTATTAATTTTTATGTCCTCTCCCTTCTCGCAATTCTCTCTCTCTTCAGTATCATCTCCGTCTGATGTAGCGTGTTCTCATTACCGCCTTGATATATAAGATCTGATTTCATATTCTTTTAAATTTAACTTCCCATGTTCAAAAACGCCACAAAACTATAAACCTCCACACTCTCTATTATCTCTTCATGATTATGGTTCGTATGGCTCTCTGAAAGTGTGAAATCAGTGAAGGATTCTCCTTCAAGCCCGGCAAGCGCCCTATGGATCTTTTCAGGGAGTTCAAAAACATTAGTTTCCTGAGCCTTCCAGTCCGTAACTATATGTAACCTCACTTTTGCCTCTGTACGATATTGAACTCCGGGAACTATACTGATCCATTGCACCGGCTCAAATTCTATAAACACTGCAGGTCGCTCCCATGCTGTCTCCTGTTCAATGAAGTCCACATTCCTGTTCCACATATCGATATGGGCTATCTCGTTTTCTCCTATCTCAACGAGCTTCTCTCTGATTTTTTCGTATACTTCCTTTCTCATTTTTCTCTGATGTCAAAATCTATGCTATTAAAAAATTCGTTAAGGTTCTCTTCGATGATCTCCCTGATTGCTTTCTCAACTTCCGGCGATGCCCCTATGAATTGTCTCCTCGGAATTTTCACAACCGACCCGACCTTCATCAGTCCCATCAGTCTCCAGAACTCAGCCTCGGCGGATAATTTCATCTTGGATGTCCAGTGGTAGAACGCTCCGTCTGGCAGGGTCTTCCCGGATCCTCCGCTCTTGCGTGTGAATCCTCCTTGTGTCTCGTAGAATTTAGCCCGGAAAAATCTTTTCATCTTCTCCGTGACTTTGATTTCACCTCCTTCATTATGTATGCCTGAGTAGGGAAGTTCACTCTTGAAGACTATACTGTTTTCACGGATCTCACTCTTTATACTTCTCCGAAGTTTACTGGTGTCTACCAATATCGCTCTCCCTGGTCGTATAGGACTCTTCCTACGTTGCCATGCCTCTGAAAAAAATGCCTGACGTTCAAAATTCTTGTCAAACTCGTCAGCCATTTCTACCTTTATGTCCCGGAGTATCTGTTTAATTATCTGATCCGTCTTCATCGAGATTGTCAAAAAGGGAGGGGAATTGGATAATAGGGGTGTGAAAACCCGGTTTTAACGGGGCTTTCAATAGGTTATAAAAGGTCCTCTCACTTATACCATACACAGGATATACGAACCTGCGCCATATTTCCCGGTTTGGGATTCCTTGTTTAGCATGAGTGTCGTATATCCTGTTTATTTCAAGTGCTCTCTTCTGATAACTTATTCCGGGTCTCCGCTTACCCTTACCCTTCATCCGTTTTTATTGTTTATTTATGGTCTCTTGGTTTATATGGTCTGATGTCTAATGTCATCTCGCAGCTTACCGTTACTCTTCCGCTGCCCTCACATTGAGGACATATCTGCGCTTCTCCATCATCTCTAAGAATTCTCCCCGTCCCTTTACATTCCCTACATAGCGCTATCTTGGGCGAGCGTCTCTGTTCTTTCTTCATACGGCTCCATCTTCTTTTTTAGGTTCTACAAAAAATGATTCCTCCTGCACAATTGTTATCCCGCATTTCACCATGACTTCTCTTAACGGAACCGCGGGTCCCAGTGGATCACCCGGCTTGATTATATCTGTCTCCCTTTCTGTCAGTAGCCGGTCTTTGGCTATCTCCTCTGTCTTCCGGATGAAATTCGGAAGGAATTCCTTCACCAGCTGCAAGGCACTTGCCCAGGTGAAGCCCTTTAAAGTTTTAAGTTTCGGTGTGCCCGTTCTGAATCCTATCGTGCCATGCACCATCTCAAGACTTTTCTTTTTGTTGAAAAGCTCGTCTTGATTTTCGAGTGCAAATGCCTGCAAGGTGTCAAAAGATTTGTCCTTCTCTTCCTGGAGATTCGATAATTTGTCCTGGAACTTCTCGCGGATCTGAGCACATTTTAGTTCTATATCCGCTGTGATCTTTGAATATTCTGCGCTTGCCTTGGCATAGATCGCAAACGCTTCCTCGGCTGCTTCTTTGCTCACGCCGGTGATGATTGTCTTTTTTTGTCTTGCCATTTTTTAATTTTTTTTTGGTTATTCTTCTTTATCCCGGTAGTCGTTTTCATTCTCTTCCCGGTATTCTGTCAGGTCGGCCTGATTGGCCGCCCATTCCGATAATGTCTGCATCAGGTCGATATATTCCCGGTTTCCCATATCTGAAGTATGCAGTTGTATGAAATTTTTGATCTGTTCTAACACTTTCATCTTAATTGAGACATATTCCGGAATATCCGGGGATTTTGATTTGATAGGTAACTGGCTTTTGCGCCTTAGATTCTGTTTTTGCCACTCGATCCCAATCCTTGCGTTTTATGGCCCGGAGTCTGACCGCAACTTCCTTCAGATCCACGGCAGTAAGCTCTCTGAAGGATTTCCCCGATATCCTTGGATTCCGGCAGAATTCGTTGATCTGAACCCAGTCGGTGGTGTCTACGTGGAGTTCTTGCATCAGCTTCAGAACTATGCTCCGTTGTCTCCTAAGTTCCTCCCTGCCTCCGCTCATGTTTTCTATCGAGACGCACAGTTCATTATATTCTGAGCTGGTCATCTCTCTGAGGCTCTCTGTCCTTCCACAGGTGTATTGTAAGACAAGTTGCTTCTTGATCTCATCCGGGTCTCCGTGTAGCTTCATCTTCTGGAATGTGGCATAGAACCGCCCGAAGTTCTTTACTTGTTGTTTCATTTTTTTTATAATATATTGTTGGATGTTTTGATTATTCCTTCTTCCCATACAGTATAATAGCTTCCCGGATCTTCAGTGAACCTGCCTTGGCAAAAAGCTTTGTAACCCAAGACTCTTATTTTTAATCCACACAGGTACTTCAGACGCATCGCTGCTTTTCCCATCGGCTGTCCCTTATATTCC
>JAFLTN010000260.1 GCA_022510445.1 Muribaculaceae bacterium
GTGTGGTAGTTGGCACCCGGGGCTCCAATACCTATGCCGCTGATCTTACCCTCGGCATCCTTGTCGATTATAAGTTTCGACAGGGCTTTGTGAAGCGTGTCGAGATATTCGGTAAAATCCTTATATCCCTTCGTCTTGATGGCACCTTTACCTATCACTTTTCCGCTGCGGTCTACGATTCCGAACACGGTATTGGTGCCTCCTATATCGATTCCTACTGAATATGGTTTGCTGTTCATAATATCAGATTTATATTTTTAAATTACCTTCCTCTCAAGTACTATTCGCTTTTAACTTTCAACTTTCAACTTTGAACTTTCGCTGAGCGTCAGCGAAACGTTAGCCTCCGCTCCATCGAGAGCCTACTCTCAATTACTATTCGCTTTAAACTTTCAACTTTCAACTTTCAACTTTCGCTGAGCGTCAGCGAATCGCCAACTCGCCTCCCTTCAATCCTTTCGAACTTGCCTTCAAGGTGATTTTTCCTTTGCCGGTGCGTTCCACTATCACCGAGCAGAGTCCGTTGAAAGCCGGAAGTTCCTTGGAATAGAACGGTATATGGCTTGTGGGATCGCCTGCGTCGCATGCCACAATCTTTCCGGGGCCGGATATGCTGAACTTAAGGTCGTTGTTGGCTGTCGGCACCATCTGTCCGTCTTTGTCGGCCACTTCCACTTTCACATAGATAAGGTCGTCGCCGGCATAGTCCTCGCTGAGCACCAATTTCTCAGCC
>JAFLTN010000261.1 GCA_022510445.1 Muribaculaceae bacterium
TGGTTTCGGTTTATCAATTTTAAAGTATCATCATGTGAAGATTCAACTCCAAGTTCAATAAAAACCTTATGTCTTGTATTAACTCTTTCGAGAACATCAAGCACCACGTCTGAGATGCAATCTGGCCGAGTGGCCACAATCAAACCTACAACATCCTCCACTTCCAAAGCGCGGGAATATAAACTGTTGAGTTCTTCTGCTGTTTTATTATAAGTTCCCGAATAACTTTGAAAATATGCCAGATATTTCATTTCCGGATATTTCCTTGAAAAGAATTTTTTCCCTTCTTCAAGTTGTTTCTTCACATCCAAATGAGGATTACAATAGGAAGGTGAAAAAGAATCATTCCTGCAGTAGATACATCCTCCGGTGCCAATTGAGCCATCACGGTTGGGACAAGAAAATCCGGCATCAACAGAAATTTTCTGTACCTTGATGCCGGGGAAAAATTGTGAAAGATAATCACTATATTTTTTCATACCAAGAAGTCGCCAATCACTAATGCAGCCATTGCTTTCACCACGGGAACGGCCCTGACTGCCACACAGGGATCGTGTCGCCCTTTCATTTTTATCGTTGCCGGGGTTAATGAATGGGTCACGGTAGATAATTCAGTCATTATGGTAGGAGTGGGTTTGAAATAGACATTGAAGAATATGGGCATTCCATTTGTGATTCCTCCCTGAATACCTCCACTGTTATTTGAGTCTGTCATTATTTTACCGTTCT
>JAFLTN010000262.1 GCA_022510445.1 Muribaculaceae bacterium
TCACGGAATAGGTGGAGGCTGAATCGGAAGCCAATTCTTCAGGACGCATAAAGGGAACCTCTATGCCGGCATTTTCGGCCTCGAGGCGTATGCGTGACGAGTCAGTGGAGACAAAAACGGTGTCGTCGGGTGATGCACACTCCAGTGCCTGCCTCACAGCCCTGCTTACGAGAGACTCGCCGCAGAAAGGTTTCAGATTTTTATCGGGTATTCCTTTGCTGCCACCACGTGCGGGGATCAACCAGAGAGTTTTCATGCGCTTACGCGAAAGTTGAAAGTTGAAAGTTGAAAGTTGAAAGTGAATGGTTAAGGTCTGTAAGGGCTATAAGGTCTATAAAGTTTAGCGGTTGTAGATGCCGGGCTTGTACTTTGAAAGATTTTCCTGACGGCACACCCATTCTATAGTTTTTTTCAAACCTTCTTCAAGCGACACCTTCGGTTGCCAACCCGTGAGTTGCCGGATACGTGTATTGTCGCCGAGAAGCCGGAACACCTCGCTTTTCGAGGGGCGAATACGCTCCGGATCGCGCACCCATTTCACATCGGCATCCATAAGGCGCGCTATAGTCTTCAGCACATTCTCCATACTTATTTCGCGGCCTGTGGCGATATTTATCTCCATGCCTTTGGTGTGGTTTGCCTTAGCAATGTCGACAAACCCTTGGCAGGTGTCGGTGACATAGTTGAAATCGCGGGTGGGAGAGAGGTCGC
>JAFLTN010000263.1 GCA_022510445.1 Muribaculaceae bacterium
GAGGGTATATAACCTCCGGTTTCAGGATTTTTAACCGGCAGACCGTCGGGACCTTTCACCAAATTATATTGATAAGACATCGTAGCAGGGTCGAAGCTCATAGTGGGGAGCTTTGCGTCTTCGCCGAGCAGATTTATTATCCTCTGATTGTAGAAATATGTGCCGGTGAAATCAACTCCGGGCAAATAGGCGGCACGGGCCGCATCTTTAAGAATAGAGGCCCCTTCTTGATTTTCACGGGCCATTTTTATGAGCTTGTTATTGTGCAAGGCCATGTTGCGGCAAGAATCGAGCGACACTTGTCCCGAGGCCCAAAAAGCCGTTGTTGCTATAAATGAAAATATTAGAAGACGTTTCATGGCGTGGGTATGAAGGTCGGTGCAAAATTAGCAATAAAATAAGTAATTTTGCACTATCCAAAAGAATAAAAAAACAATGGAAATGTCGTGGAAAGGGGAAAAAAGCGATAGATATTTCCACACAGTCAGGAGTCTGTTGAAATTAGGAGGCCCGGTGCTTGTCACACAGGTCGGCATCATAGTCGTGAGCTTTGCCGACACGATGATGGTGGGTGCCTACGGTCTTAACGAGTTGGCGGCCTCGGCTTTTGTCAACAGCCTCTTTTTAGTGGCCATCGTGATGCTTTTGGGTTTTGCCGGAGGTGTCACTCCGCTCATAGGCGCCCTTTACGGGAAGGGAGACCA
>JAFLTN010000264.1 GCA_022510445.1 Muribaculaceae bacterium
GCAGGTCGATATCGGAGCGTTCCATCACGGTGCGGTAGTGTTCGAGTTCCTTCAGATTTTCAAATCCTTTCACTATGAGGAGACCGATATTGGAGAAACTCATCTGCTCGAGGTCGAAGTCCTTGACTATGAAAGAAGAGAAGTTGAAACGAGCCACTTCGTAGAGCACCATGTTGGGATTGATTGAATCGCGCGGGAATGCGAGCACCAAATACTGCGGAGCATCGGGGTCTCTCTCGAAATGTGCCGGCAAACCGTCTTCAAGGAGGGTCTCCTCCTGGTCGTCGGACAGACGTATCTGCCATATCATGCCCCTGGAATTCACTCCGGAGGAGTGGAGGGTTCTGCCGGCCTTCACGCCCTTCAGGATGGAGGAGGCCATGTCGGTCATGTCGGTGTCGGGCCATTTCTGCAAGAGCTCGTTGAGACGGTCCTGGAACTTGTCGTTTTCACCCTCGGTGAAATAAGAGAGACCGTCGATAAATACGAACTTAGGCAGGATGGGCGACAGAGGGTATTTTTCCTGCATCTCGTCGGTGAGGGCATGAACCGTGGAATTGTTGTTGTCAAGATAAGCTGAATATGCCCTTGAATACATACTTTCCTGCACTTCGTGCATCCGGCGCAGATTTTGGAAATAATTCGGGTCGCGCATAGCCAGTCCGTAATTTGACTCGGGGAACTGACTGAGAATCTTCTG
>JAFLTN010000265.1 GCA_022510445.1 Muribaculaceae bacterium
GGATTGGTTTTTCCGGAACTGAGTTCTCCGAAATGCGCGCCTCTTTCGAGCAATTCCTTTTCAAGTTGATCTATATTATTGATTCTTGCTACGGTGACAATAGCGAACTTGCCGAGGTGAGAATTAATCACGATAGGCTGCGGATCGTTGTCGCTGATCACTCCGATGCCTATATCGCCTTTGAATTTAGGGAGATCGTCTTCAAATTTGGAACGGAAATAGGTGTTTTCGATAGAGTGGATGCTTCTGCAAAACTTATCGTCGGCCGCATCAAATGTCACCATACCGGCTCTACGGGTGCCGAGATGGGAATTATAGTCAATTCCGTAAAACAAATCGTTTCTACATGGCTTATTTAACGCCGTTCCAAAAAAACCGCCCATTTCAAATTCAATTGAATCAATAAATTATTATAGTGCAAATCTACAGAAATTTAAGTAAACTCAGATGCGGCGGCACAAAAAATATTAAAACATCATTGCAAAAAAATTGTTAAAAAGCCGGGTGTAAACACAGGCACCAATTGATTTGCAGAATGGCACCGGATTTGCTAAGAGAATAAAAATTATATACCTTTGAAAAAGAAAAGCGGCAATCCGGGGAGCAAAGGAATGCCCGGAAACCGCTGACAACCGCAATGAAAGAAATAAATATAATAAAATATATAAGCGGCCGCCTTGCACCGTTGTGGTGTATTG
>JAFLTN010000266.1 GCA_022510445.1 Muribaculaceae bacterium
CGCCAGAAGATTTCCAACTCTGAATATCGAACTGACAGGCGGTGTGGAAGACAATGATTTTAAAAATCTTTTCCGTTCTCCCTTCAGTTATGTGGCTGAAAATTTTGTAGCCCCGTTGGTGGATTTCGGTAAAAGGAAAAACACTTATAAAGCGGCAGTGGCAGCCTACGAAGAGGCACGTCTTGCATACGAAAACAAAGTGCTGGAAGCATTCAATGAAGTTGACAATGCGGTGACAAGATATAAGAAATCAAGAATGGCCGTAAACCGAGACACAGAACTTCTCGAAGCCGCCTTCAAATACCAAGACCTCACCTGGATGCAATACAGGGGCGGGACAATCAATTATATCGATGTGCTCGACGCCCAGAGAAGATATCTCGAGGCCCGCATTTCACGCCTCAATGCCATAAGGGATGAACACCTTGCCCTCATCCAATTGTATAAGGCATTGGGCGGAGGCTGGAAAATAAAGACTGACTCCATTTCCGCTCAGAATTGAAAAATTGCCACAGAAGCCGAAGTGTAAGAATTGAAAAATCCCGACCAAAGAATCGGGATTAAAGAAGAGCCTCTATTTTTCCTGAAATTTTGGAAGGAGATGTAGTGGGCGAGAAACGTGCCACCACCTTACCATTCCTGTCTACCAAGAATTTAGTGAAATTCCACTTTATGGCATCGCCGAAAATTCCTT
>JAFLTN010000267.1 GCA_022510445.1 Muribaculaceae bacterium
ATCCTCTACGTACTTTCCTGACCCAGGTCTTTATTGTAGACCTGGAAAGATCATACCTGAGGCATAACTCCTGCAAAGTTAAACCTTCTTTTATAAACTCCTCGGCTATTTTTAACTTTTCTAAAGGGGAATAATGAAAGGATCGGGTCCCTCGTAAACCGTCTTCCCCATATTTCTTATAACGTAACAACCATTGGTGGACTAAATGCTTGTCTATATCATTTTCTTTACAAATTCGGGTTAATGACTCTCCCTTAATTAGTCGGTTTACCAGGTAAAGCCTTTCTTCAAAATTGTGATGCCTATACATAATTACACCCCAAAAGTTTTATGTCTAACTTTTGGGGTGCAGTTCAGTTTTATTGTTAGACAGCCTCTTTTTTGAATTATTGATTTTTTGATTTTTTCGGTTGTTTGTTGAAGCGGTAAAGCACCGACAGCATTACATAACGGCTAATGGTATTTGTTCGCGTTTCATATCTGCCCTGCGAATCAACGGTTATGTGATAGGGTTTTTGTTGCCCTAAAATGTCGTTGGCAGACAGTTTGAACGTCAGATTACCTTTCATGATGCTTTTTGACAGCATTGCATCCCAAAGCCATTGAGCCTTGTTGATTTCAGCAACGTCATAACCGCTGTTACACATCATATTGAGAGTGGTTCGCAACTGCATATTCCATGGCAGCTCGATT
>JAFLTN010000268.1 GCA_022510445.1 Muribaculaceae bacterium
GAAACCGGAAAATCCTGAGCTTCCTCAGTTCGGTGGAGTGAAATTGGCTCAGAATGAAGAGGAATATCTCCTTCTTGAGTTGCTTCCCGCTGTGGCAAAGACTTATCTCACCAACAAGCGTAAGGCTGAATATGCAGCTTCCGGAGCTGCTCAAAGCGCAGATGCCGCCAAAACTCAGAATGCGGCTGCTCCGGCAGGTAATGGTCCTGTTTTCAAGGCTCCGATGGGCGGAACAGTCCTAACTATAAAGGTGAAACCCGGCGATGAAGTGAAACCCGGCGACACGGTGCTTATTTATGAAGCCATGAAGATGGAAAACGATCTTGCTTCAGAAATAGGCGGTAAGGTGAAAAGAATTTTGATAGGGGAGGGAGACGTCATGGCAACCGACCAGCCTCTTATCGAATTTGAAGGTGATGCAGCGGCAGCAGCAGAAGCTCCCGCCAGTAAGGGCGACGAATTGTTGGCTCCGATGGGTGGAACAATTCTCGAATTCAAGGTGAAGCCCGGAGATGCTGTTAAAGCCGGAGACGTGCTTCTCGTGTATGAAGCCATGAAGATGGAAAACAATCTTATGGCTGAGAGAGACGGTGTGATTGAAGCACTGCTTCTCAACGACGGCGACGTGATGGCAACCGACCAACCTATCCTTCGTTGGAGTGCTGCCGGAGGTAAAGCTAAAGCAGCAGAAG
>JAFLTN010000269.1 GCA_022510445.1 Muribaculaceae bacterium
GACAACAGCCGCAAGCGTCTGTTTGTCAGGGGTTAATATATATGCCCCTCCGGGGCATAATTGTCACTCCGTGACAGCCGCTGCTGGCAGAAACATCACCCCTACGGGGTGAGGGTTACCCTGACGGGAAAGTTGAAAGTGGAAAGTGGGAAAGTTTAAAGAAGGATGGATTTTTGAGGGGAAGAAGATTCTGAACCCGCCTTCGGCAGACAAAACCGGCTCTGACGGGAAAGGTGACGTGCGCTTTTGGAGGCTGGAAGCCTCCGCTCCAATGAGGGCCTTGCGCTTTTGGAGGCCGGTTTCGCTAATGCGAAAGATGAAAGTTGAAAGAAAAATGGTATTATAGAGGAGAAAGGACTAGGAGGACTAGGAGAACTAGGAGGGCTAGGAGAACTAGGAGAACTGGGAAAATTTGACGTGCGCTTTTGGAGGCTGGAAGCCTCCGCTCCAAGGAGGATCTTGCGCTTTTGGAGGCCGGTTTCGCTAATGCGAAAGTTGAAAGTGAAAAGTGGAAAGTTGAAAGAAGGATGGATTTTTGATGGGAAGAAGATCCTGAACCCGCCTTTGGCAGACAAAACCGGACCTGACGGGAAAGGTGGCGTGCGCTTTTGGAGGCTGGAAGCCTCCGCTCCAATTAATAACGCTATTTAACATAATATGGATTATGAAAATTTTTGAGATAT
>JAFLTN010000027.1 GCA_022510445.1 Muribaculaceae bacterium
GTACAGCATCGACTTCTATCTCGACTTCGCTTCCAGGATGTATATGCTTAAGTTGTGTCTCCTTGTAATTGGCAGTGACCCATACCTCTGATGAATCTACTATATCAAGCAAAGTCTGTCCCGGTTGCACGAGTTGGCCCACCTGAATCTCTTTCCGTGAAGTGTAGCCGTCACAGGGAGCCGTGATAACTGTATAACTCAAATTGAGTTCCGCGGTTTCAAGTAATGCCTTGGTAAGATCTATCGAAGCATCCGAAGCGGATAATTGACTTCTATTGACATCTACCACTGAAGAAACCGCATTCCTTTGTTTCAGCAGCATTTCATACCTTGCCTTTTTAGCTTCATAGTCAGTCTTGGCTGCATCATACTGCTGACGTGTGACAGCATCCTGGGACAACAACTTTTCATAACGCTCATAATCGGTCTTGGCCATATCCATTACAATCTTGGCTTCGGATATAGATGCCTCGCTGACTCCTACATTTGCCGTTGCCGATGAAACAGTACGGTCAGTTATCTTTCTCCCTGCCAAGGCACTTTCATATTCTGCCTTCGCTCTAGCTACATTCAAACGCATGTCGGAATCATCAATGATTATAAGCGTATCACCTTTTTTAACTTTTTCATATTCCTGAAACCTGATTTCTTTGATATAACCTTGAACACGAGAGTTTACAGGAACTATCTGTTGCCTTATCTGAGCATTGTCAGTGAATTCAACTTTTCCAATGTGTACAAAACTGAATATAACCCAAAGAGCTGCCCCAATGATTACGAGTGCACTGATTATATATGATAAAATTATCTTGACTGATGTTTTCATATCGTTCCTGTCGTGAATAAAAGTTTATAATAAGAATAGATGATATTGATTCGGCTGTTGACCAATTGCTGCTGAGCATCGAGAAGTGAATTCGCTGCATCAAGCATGTCTGTTATCAACGCCATATCTGCAGAATATCTGGTGGAAGTGATCTTATAGTTTCTTTCCGCAAGCTCAACACTTTTCTCTTGTGTTTTCAGTTCTTCGTATGCCTCCAGATATTTTATATAATCGGCTCTGACTGCCATATTTACATTTTCTTTGGCAGCTTCCAGCTCTTCCATTGCATGGTGAGTGTCTATCTTACTTTTTGTAACTGATTTATTATCCTTGTAAAGCGAGGAGATATTATAGCTTACACCCAGGCCGACCCACCAATAACTGAGATTTCTGTTGATCGGAGGAACCTCAACCAGGATTGGGCCGTCTATCGTCCAGCCTGCCTGTAGACCTATTTTCGGCAGCATCTCACTTTTTGCAAGCTTCTCACCTGTACGGCTAAAATCAACCTGATTTTTAGCTAACTGTAGTCCCGGAGAGTTATCCATCGCTGTCTCTTGCCAATAACTTTCTGAATCTTTGGGAAGAGATCTTAAAAGAATTGTTGTGTCCGGTTCAATAACTGTCCTTTCCGGCAAACCTGTTATTGAAATAAGGTTATTATTGAAAATGGTCAAGGTATTGTCTATTCTTATCAGCTGGAGTTCAAGGTTTGAGATAAGAAGTTCATATCTTGTTATGTCATTTTGCAAGGCTGTCCCTTGTTGAAATCTTGCCTCCATTTCTGACAATACTTTTTTTGCTGCTGCAAGATTATTCTCGACTACTTTTCGCAGGTTCTTGTATTTATATATATCAAGATAGTAACCTGCAAGTTCAAACCTGATGTTATCCCTTTTCAAGTCGGTTGAAAAACGTGATGCAAGTGTTTTTAAGTTCTGCCATTTCAATACCTCCTGTAATGGCCCCTCCGGTATAAATGGGTTGCTCCACGTTTAAGCCTAATCCCGTACCCAAGTGAGGGATTGGAGCTTTATCATAACCGGTAAAGTTCCTTTTTGTTATGAAACCGTCTCCTAAAAAACTTAACTGAAGATTTGCATTGATGTCCGGCAACCGTTTTGATCTGGCTATTCTTACCTCCTGTTCAGCAATATCCTGATTTGTAAAAGAGGGTTTTAACTGGATACTGTTTTCCTCAGCTATTGAAAAGATTTCTTCAAGTGTGAAAATTTTCTGAGCTTCGGAACACACCGCAACGCCCGAAAGGATTGCAGCCAACAATCCTTTGAGCAATCTATGATTGTTCATGAAAATCTGTTTAGAAAATTATGAATGAAAAATTTATGGCTTTGCTTCTGACATTTATGCAAGCCATTATAAAACCTTATTGATTAAGGCTTATGGATGCGGTGCTTTTCCAATTTTCAAGATAACCCCAATTCATCACGAAGGGATTATTTGAATTAATTACTATGTTTATATTAAAGTCAGATTGTAAAAACATAACAGTGCGTCTCTTTGTGAAACGCACTGCAAAGTTAGTGATAATTTGGAATATTTTAATCTTTGATCTTTATTTGGCGGTTGCGGTTGTGCTTGAAGAACCCGATTTAATTGTGTAGCTTGAACCGGAAACCATTCCTTCTGCACTTATTAAAAGATTTCCTGAACTGTTACCACCGGGTCCACCGTTTCCACCGGGACCTCCTCCGGCTCTACTTCCGTTAGAAGATGCGCCGTAGTCAGATGGTATGGTGAAGGTATGAAGAGTCTTATCTCCACTTCCTACACTAACTTCACTTCCTGCTGTCAATGTGAAATTAGTTGTGATGTAAGGCTGTGTGGAATTGCTGTTTTTCGGAACGGAGTTTCTACCCCCGGCTGCCAATACATAACCTCCGGTAAAATAAACTGAATACCCTTGCTCATCATTTGCATCCAGGCCACATTCAGGTCCACTTGCACCGAAAGCCATGGTTACTCCACCTGAAATATAAATATTTTTGTTGGAGTCGAGTCCATCATTACCGGTTGAGATTACATCCAGGATTCCTCCTTTTATATACATATTGTCAGAGGAATTTATACCATCATCTTTCGCCCTAATGGTAATTTTGCCATCTTCTACTGTTAGTTCAGACTTGCTTTCAATACCTTCAGCTCCATTACCCGTTGTCTTGACATAAATTTCTCCACCTGAAATAGTGACTTTGCCATCAGCTTTAATTCCTTTAGGCGAGGATTTCATATCACTGTCAATCCTGTCAGTGTTACCTGTGTAATTGTGGTTCAGAGAACCATTGGAATAAACCAACATTCCACCGGAAGTTGATATATTGAGATTCCCTCCAGAGAAATTGAATTCATTGTCACAAGATATTCCTTTGCCACCGCTTCCGGTAGCTGAAAGAGTCAATATTCCGTCAGAGATCTCAACGTTTTTGTCAGCACCAAGACAAGCCGAGGCTTTTGTCTTTGACTTCTCGCTGTCCCATATTCCATTGCCTGATACATTTGCATTGATTGTGCCTCCTGCTACTATGATATCATTATCAGCCTTCAAGGCTTTAGCAGCGTCTGCTGTAACACTGATATTTAAGCTTCCGCCTTTGATAGTCATGGTTCCGGTATCTTCGGTTTCTCTATCTGTATCATCTTTATAAGAAACCTGAATACCGTCATCTCCCGTTCCGGATATATTTATCGTACCGCTTTCCATCAAGAAATATTGGTTACAGTTGATGCCATCCTTTACAGCTTTGGTGATTGTAATCTCACTCTTTTTGATTTCTATGTATTCCTTGGCACTGATAGCATGGGCTGTGTTGCCGACAACGTTCAATGAACCTGATCCTGAGAATTCAAGATGGCCTTTGCAATAAAGACTCGCTTTCTGACTGCCGTCGGCTCCGTCTGTAAGACTATTGAAGGTGCCGTCTGCCAATTTCACTTTTATACGCTTTCCATTCTGGATATCTATGGCTGCTCCCGATTTGTTTGTAAGGCTGAGGCCGTTAAGCATTATCGTGGATTTGTATGAGCCTTCCAATACAAAGGATCCATTGCAACTTCCTCCATTCAGTATGTATGTGATTTCTCCAATGGCATCGTTTACATCACTCGATTGGGTCAACGTAACCTGAGCTCCTGCAACAGAGGCGGAGACATATTGAGAAATATTTGTAGCCACGACAACCGACGCTTCGTTCTCAGTATAATAAACTACAACCGTGTTATCTTCAAGATCATCGGAAGAAGGAATATCGACTGTCTCCCCATCCCAATAAAAATCTACATGATAATCGTTGTAATATTCTGAATCTATAAAAGTGGCCATTACAACACTATAGCTTCCTATAGGATTTGAATTGTCAAAATCCAATGTCAGTTCTCCTTCACCGGTTACGGTATATCCTTCAATGCTTCCGGTTGTCAATCCTTCTATTGTAGCATCATTAGACTGACTGGAGGAAATTGTCATCTTTGCCTCTGTAATATGGTCGTCAAGAACATATTTAACTTTTACATTAGATTTATCTGCGTTTTCTTTCTTATTGAAACCTACAAGACTCAGTTGGGAGACATAAACTTCTTCTTTGTCACCATTATCTCCATTTTCATCATCAGGATTTTCCTGTCCCGGTTTATCAAATTGCGGTGTATCTTCCGAACATGCGGAAAAGACTAAGGAAAATGACAGAAAGAAAAAAGCAGCCAGACAGATATTTAAAATATTCTTAATTTTCATTTTAGATTAGGTTTTACGGAATAATTTCTTTTCTAAATCAAAAAACGCAATTCTTTATCATTTATTTGATGTTGAAATCAAAATACCTATTTATCATTAAGTGGCTTCTCTAAAAAGTAGTAAAAATGCCGTTTTTTAGGTATTTCAAAGGATTTTCAAGGAGTGTAATTTTGCATTGAATTTTGAAACGGCTAAAAACAACATACTCCATGAAACGTATTCTGACTATTCTTTCCCTTTTATTTTCTCTTTACTCCATTGCATTGAATGCAAAAGATGTGGTAATTGAAAAACAAAAAATCTTAATGTTGAATGACACCCTTGAAGATCCTTCTTCCTTATCTTCAAAAATTGAAGCCTTACAGAATCAAATAGACTCGTTAAATGTTTTAGTATCTACAAAAACTGAGAAACCAAAACGGTTCAGTATCGGTGGATATGGGGAGGCTGTATTCACTAGAAATTTTTACAGTGATAAATATCTGAGGTACACAGACGCTGAAAGTTATAAAAATGACAGGAGTCATGGGAGATTTGACCTACCACATGTTGTGATTTGGATGGGTTATGACTTCGGGAAAGGATGGAGTTTAGGCACTGAGATAGAATTTGAACATGGAGGTGTTGAGGCTGCCGTAGAGATTGAAGAAGAGGAAGCCGGAGAGTATGAAACCGAAGTGGAAAGAGGTGGCGAAGTAGCCTTGGAACAATTCTGGCTCAACAAAGAATTTCTTAAAGGTATTCTGAATATAAAAGCCGGTCATATTATAGTGCCTGTCGGTAGTGTGAACATGTATCATCTCCCTACTCAGTTTTTCACCAATTACCGGCCCTTAGGAGAATATACCATAATGCCTTCAACATGGCATGAAATCGGGATTGCCCTCTGGGGAAAGACCGAGCATTGGAGATATGAGGTGTGCTTTATCCCGGGATTGGATTCAGATCGTTTCGGTCGGCAAGGCTGGATTCATGATGGCGCCGGAAGTCCTTACGAATTCAAGATTGCGAACAACTATGCCGGTGCTTTTCGAATCGATAATTTTTCTGTTCCCGGGTTGAGAATATCCCTTAGTGGTTATGTAGGCAATTCTTTCCGGAACACCCTTAGTGCCACGGACAGTGAAAAATATAAGGGTGTGAGAGGCATAGTTTCTATCGGAGCATTTGATTTTTATTATTACGGACACAACACTATACTTAGAGGTAATTTTGATTACGGTCATCTTTCCGATTCGGAGGCTATAACCAAATACAACATGACCATGCGGAAAGATTCCCCGTCACCTAAACAAGCAGTTGCTTCAGATGCAATTGCAGCCGGCATGGAGGCAGGGTACAATTTCTTCGGACTATCTTCAAGTCCCAAGATAAAGAAGCAACAGTTATGGCTGTTTGGCCGCTATGAATACTATGATTCGATGTTCAAGACGCAGGGATCGGTTCAGGATTACAAATGGACTGCCCGTCAGCATATAGCCGCGGGAATTAATTACTATCCCATCCGTGATATTGTTATAAAAGCCGATTTCCACATCGGGATCCTTAACAAGAGATATAACAATGAACCTGCAATCTCGCTCGGAGTGGCTTATTCAGGACTTTTCAAACTGTAAAATTTAAAAAATATTGATATGAACAAAAAATCTATTTTTTTGAAATCACTGGTCATATTGACCATGAGTTCTACTTTGCTTTCCTGCAGTGATAACGATGAACCCAAAACAGAAGACAACAGTTCGGTAAAAGAAAAGGCATTGCAGGCTGCCATGATTCCTTATATAAACAATACCGTGATACCCACATATCAGGGTATGGCAGATAATGCTATCCTTATGTCAGAATCCTGCAATGAAATGCTTGAGGCTTTTGAAAATGGTTCCTTAACTTCAGAGATGGTTAAGAAAGCAGGTAACTACTGGAATCAGAGCCGGGATTTTTGGGAGAAAAGCGAGGCTTTCCTTTTCGGGGCAGCCGCCGATTATAACATCGACCCTCATATCGATTCCTGGCCCCTTGACAAAAACGCAATGGAGCAACTGCTGATGCAACTCCGCAAAGGGAACTCCTGGAATGTGGAGAACTTAGGCTACGGTCTTCTTGGATTCCATGCCGTGGAATATCTTCTATATGAACTTTCTGAAGACGGCACCAATTCCTTGACTCATAATCTTGACTATTCCCATGAAGAATTGATTTATTTATGCGGAGTGGCAGAAGATTTAAGGAATCAATGTATCTATCTGGAAGCATCATGGGCAGGTATGGAAAACATTTCTCCGGAGAAACAGGAGATATTGGAAGAGGCTGAACTTGAACCTTCAAGAAATTATGGCTGGATGATGATTAATGCAGGTCAGGCTGGGAGTACTTACAAGACATACCAGGAAGCTGCCGAAGAACTGATTCAAGGATGTATCGACATTGCTGACGAGGTTGGAAATACCAAGATCGGTAGACCTCACCTCGGTTCATCAGATGAAGATCGAAATTATATCGAGTCTCCCTATAGTCTCAATTCCATAGCAGATTTTACAGGAAATATTATCAGCATAAGAAACGCTTATTGTGGAAGCAAAACCGGTGATATTTCTGTAAGTGACTATATCAAAAGCGTAAATCCTGACCTTGATACCAGACTGAAAAGTCAAATCGAATTGTCAATTAAAGCGATTCAAGCCATTCCGGAGCCATTTGCCAAGACAGCAAAAGGAGTTGAGACAGGAGAAGCAGTATCGGTTGTAGGTACAGATCTTGTGGATGTGCTTGAAGAAGTGATGACAGAACTTTCAAAACATTGATTAAATGAGAACAAAATATTTTCTTCCGCTTAGTTTAACACTGTTTCTGCTCGCATGTTCTGATGATGATATTAATAATAACTCAGGAACTACAGACGGAGTTGAAATTAGCGAATTGCCTGAGTGGTATTATTCCGGCGGTGAGTTGGGAACAACATTCCTCTCCACTTCAAATGCATTTGAGCAACCCACCAAGGTGATTCAGACCGAAGGTATGTATCAATCCTTCAAAAATGGAGAGGCCTTGTTTGAAAAATCCTTCAATTCCAATAACACAGGAGTAAGACATGGATTAGGACCTGCATACGTCAGAAGTTCATGTATCCATTGTCATCCGGGATATGGGCATGGAAAAAGACAGGAAGACGGCACATTCAATTCAAATGAAATCGGCAACGGATATTTGTTGGTGGTCTATGATAAAGATACAGAAGCATACGTTCCTTGGCTTGCCGGTATGCCACAGAGTCATGCTGTGGCCCCATTCAAATCTCCTGTTGATGAAAATAAAATAAATATCACATGGCTCCATTACACGGATGAGTGGGGAAACAAGTTTCCTGATGGAGAAACTTATGACCTGATTTATCCTGAAGTCAATATGCCGACTGATGCTGTGTATGTCTATAACCAGGGATATAATAATCTCGGAAATTTCGGAGTGAAACTTGAATCCACAATCGGAATATATGGTACCGGCCTTCTCGATGCAATCACCGATGAGGATATCGTGGCAGAATGGACCAAACAGGAAAAGGACGGCTATATGAGAAATGGCTTGAACACTAATTATTTTGAAAACGGTCAGTGGAAAAACTTTTATACCAATACTACCCAGGGTGGCGACGGTACTCCATATATCAGAAGATATACCTACGCCATGAGTCGCGGTCCTCTTCAGGACGCTGCCGGTGCCAATGCTTTCTGGAATATAACCAATGTGACAAGAAGCGACAGAAGATTCCATTACCTCGATGCTGCAGGCACTTACGCAGTATACTCTTCAAAAGACCCAGAGGTACAGGCAGGATTTGAAACTTATATTAAAGACCTTGACCCGAAACATGAATATCCGGAATTCTGGGAAGGCTCTCTTGAAAAACGCATTTATAATTACCTCACGTCAAAAAATCTTCCTGTTGAAGTAAGTGACGAAGAGTTTACCGACCTTATGGTTTGGCACAGAGGTTTAGCGGTGCCTGCAGTCAGGAATATTCAGGATCCCGATGTGGCAAAAGGAAAAGAGATCTTCGAAGAAATCGGGTGTGACTATTGCCATAGGCCTTCATGGACCACAGGAGAGGATGTCATAAAAGACCCAGCAAGGTTCTTTAAGGGAGATGAATTGCCAAGATATCCTCTTCAGACTATTTGGCCATATACAGATATGGTGCAGCATAAACTGAAGATGGTGAATGACATCCGCACAGGTTGGTGCCGTACAACTCCTCTTTGGGGAAGAGGTCTCCATCAGAAAGTGACAGGTTCAATGTATGCCGACCGTCTTCACGACTGTCGGGCAAGAAATGTGGTTGAGGCAATAATGTGGCATGGTTCAAGTGAAAGCGATGCACGATATTCGGTTGAAAAATTCAGGAACCTTTCAAAAGAGGAACGTGACGCACTTGTCAAATTTATCGATGCGATTTAACAATATTCTTAAATATCTTTATTTCGGTTGCGTCTGCCTCATCATTCCGGTGATGGCAGTCGCAACTGTGCTTGAAAAGATTTACGGTACTGAATTTGCCAGGGAGCATATTTACACATCAATGACAATGGTAATCCTTTGGGGAGTGGTTTCTTTGTCAGCGGTATGGTATATGCTTCGTGTGAAACTCTATCGCAAGATTGCAACATTCTCATTGCATTTAAGTCTGGCAGTAATTCTAATCGGTGCCCTCACTACTCATCTTTCAGGAAAACAAGGGAGGATTCATTTACGAATCGGTGATGAACCCATCAAAGAGTTAGTTTCCACAGATGGTAATTCATTCCATTTCCCTTTTGAAATATCACTTAAGAATTTTAATCTTGAATATTATCCCGGCACTTTTTCACCATCCGATTTCATCAGTGAGATTTTAATAAAGGATGGAGATAAGGAAATTTCCGGTTCGGTTTCAATGAATAAAATTTTTTCATACAGGAATTATAGGTTTTATCAGTCCGGTTATGAGGGTGATGGCCAAGGGAGTTTCCTTTCCGTATCTTTTGATCCATACGGAATTGCAGTGACTTATACCGGTTATATCTGGCTTTTATTATCCATCATCCTGTTTTTCTTTCAGAAGAAAACTATTTTCAGGAATGTATTGAAACAATTTAAGTCTAAACCGGGATTGGCGATTTTATTCTTTCTCCTTGGTTCTTTATCATCTTTTGCCACACCTTCCACTATTCCCAAAGAAGTTGCAGAAGAATTTGGAAGACTTTATATTTATTATAATGGCAGAATCACTCCACTTAATACCTTTGCTAATGATTTTGTAAAGAAAGTATATGGGAAAGGTAGTTATCAGGGATTATCTTCCGAACAGGTTGTGGCAGGATGGTTTTTCTTTTATGATGAATGGAAAACTGTGCCTTTCATAAAAATTAAAGGAACTGAAACCAAAAAAGAATTAGGAATCGATAGTGAGTATGCGCGACTTATTGATTTTATAGGCCCTGAAGGTTTTAAACTTGACAAACTGATAAAAGAATCCGGTTCTGAATCTAAAGAAGTTTTCGCAGCTAACGAGAAATTTAATCTGATCAGTACTCTTGTTACAGGTTCCGCTCTTCAAATTTATCCTTTCAAAGATAGGGAGACAGGGTCTTTGAAATGGTTTGCTGTTAAAGACAAACCCATAGAGGAAATGCCGTTTGATCAATGGCTTTTTATCCGGAGTAGTATGGATCTTGTTGCAGAAAAAATTACCTTGAAAGATTGGAAAGGAGTATCGGAACTTCTGGAAAAGATAGAAAAATATCAAATTAAAGAAGGGATTGACATTCTACCGTCACAAAATAAAATCAAAACAGAAATATACTATAACCGGTTCAATTATGACAAGCCTTTGGCAATGATTTTTCTGACCTTAGGTATCGTTTTATTTCTGATTTTTTTGTCACGTTTTATTTACGGGAGAACTATATCTAATGTAATTGTTTATAGCAGTCTTATAATTTTAGGGTTGCTTTTTCTTTATCTTAGTTTAAGACTTGGCATTAGATGGTTTATCAGTGGACATCTGCCTCTTTCCAATGGTTTCGAAACAATGCAGTTCATGGCATGGGTAACCATTATTGCTGTTTTCTTTATTTTCCCTTATTTTCGATTGTCTCTTCCTTTTGGCTACCTAATTTGTGGCTTTACCTTGCTTGTGGCTATGATGGGAGAATCATCGCCAAAAATCACTAATCTCATGCCGGTTTTACAGTCACCTCTGTTAAGCATTCATGTAATGGTGATAATGTTGGCTTACACCCTTTTATTTCTTATAATGATGAATGGCTTGACAGGACTTTCAATAGGACTATCTGATAGAAGTATTGAAAAAACTGTTTTTCTTCAGAACATAAGTCACTTAATGTTATATCCGGCTGTTTTTTTATTGGTTATCGGTATTTTTATAGGAGCCGTATGGGCAAATGTGTCGTGGGGAAGATATTGGGGATGGGATCCTAAAGAAGTCTGGGCGTTGATAACATTTCTAATCTATGCCCTCCCTCTTCATTTTGTCTCATTATCATGGTTTCGAAAACCAATTTTCTTTCACTCCTATATGGTTTTCGCATTTATTTCTGTAGTCATAACCTATTTCGGTGTCAATTTCTTCTTAGGAGGCATGCATTCCTACGCCTGAATGAAAAAAGGTGGAATCGGAAACTCCGATGCCATCTGAGGATTCGTTTTAATGTTGAACTTAGACAAAAAAAAAAGCATATTCTTGTTGAATACACCTTTATTGATATGCAAATGAAATTATTTATTATTCATAACTTATGACTGTTTCATAAAGTTCTTCACCGGGCATTTCTCCAGATTGACGCCATACTTCCTCTCCATCCTTATAAAGGATAAAAGTTGGAGTTCCTTCCACTCCCTGTTCCTCTGTAAGTTCGGGATTCTTGTCAATGTCTATCTGGACAACTGTTGCTTTGCTTCCCAGTTTTTCTTTAACAGCCTCTACAACCGGCATCATTCTTTGGCAGTGAGGACACCATGTAGCAAAAAATTCTACCAAAACGAGTTTATTGCTGTTGATAACTTCTTCGTAATTCATAATTCTAAATTTTAATAATCTTGACCGGCATTATTGCCTGTCTAAGTTATTAACAACCTAATGCTTAATTAGTTCAAGATTACTACTTTACGTTATTTAAATAAAAAGGTTGAGTGTTTCAAGACCTAATAAAAGTATTAATTCTTAACTCTCAACCTTATGGGTTATCTATTTGTTATTCAATTAGTAGAAGTTTAAATATTAATAATGAAATTATGGAAAAACCTAAAAAAATAGACGGAATGTTGACGAGTGCCGAAAACGCCATTTTAGTTGTAGATATGGAAAATGCATGGGTATCCCCTAAATCGCCTCAATGCATCAAAGGTGCTTTGGCTACATTGCCGGCCATCAAAAAATTTCTGGATTTCGGGAGGGCAAATGATTGGGCTGTGATCTATCTTTACCGAATTCACCTGCCATCAGGTATCGACGCTGAAAATTATAGAAGACATTTCTTTGAGGAAGGTCAGCCGTTCTGCATTGCCGGCACATGGAGCGCCGAGATACCGGAAGAGATTGCTCCGCAACCGGGAGATATTAAGGTGACAAAACAGAGATTCAGCGCGTTCTTTGCCACGGAACTGGATTTAATTTTAAGGGGTCTGGGAACGAAGAATGTTTATATAGCCGGCACTCAGTATCCAAACTGTGTGAGAGGTACTGCCGTGGATTCGATGAGTCTTGATTACAATACTTTTGTGGTCACAGACTGTTGCTCCGCCATGTCGGATGAAGTGGCAAATGCCAACATCTATGATATGCAAAACATGGGCATTGCCTGTATCCCCTCCACCGAGATTATGAAATAAGTCTTAGAAATAAACCTTCTTGTAAGCGGATATAGCATGACTATATCCGTTTTTTTATTTAAAAATTGGGAGGGGAATCAGGATTGTTTTCTGTAGGTCAGAGCCGCCAAAACACAAAGAACTAATGCATAACCGAATAATGCAAGGTATTGAATCCATAATTCCGAAACGGATGTGCCTTTTAAATATACCGAACGCATTATTTCAATGAAATATCTTGGCGGGACACCATAAGTGATTATCTGTGCCCATTCCGGCATGGAGGCTATCGGAGTAAATAAACCGCCCATCAATTGAAAAACTATGATAAAGGCAAACATTACAAATATACTCTGAAGCATAGTTGAGGATCCGTTGGCAATAACCACTCCCAACCCCGACATCAATAAAGTGAAAAGAATTGTTGCCAAATAGACTGCCAACACATTACCAACCGGCCATAACCCATAAACAAATCCACCAACTAAAATTCCTACGGTAATAACCAATAGACCGATTATCCAGAAGGGAATCAGTTTGGAGAGAACAAATGTGAGTTTACCTACAGGGGTGACATTCATTGCTTCTATTGTCCCGGTTTCTTTCTCGCTGACGAGATTAAGAGTAGGTAAAAAGCCACAGATAATTATCAACAACACCACCATTAGCGCCGGTATCATATAATTCTTGAAATTAAGCGTAGGGTTATATCGGTTTATGACACTTATTTCCGGGACTACGATATTCGGATTCTGTTGTTCTCTCCATTGAGTGAGGGTACCGACTACGGATTGAGCCACATACTGTGCCCCCAGCATTCCTTTTGTAGCGTTCACGCCGTTGGCCTCTATATCCAATTGACCCGAATTTGAACTTAAATTTTTTGAATAATCGTATGGTATAGTGAAAAGGACGTCGGCCTTTCCGTCCTCTATAATTCTCAAAGCCCGGGTATGACTATCTTCTATTGCCTCAACCCTTAGATATCCATTGTGGCTTATATCACTGATTATTCTTCTTGAAAGTTGTGACCGGTCATTATCCACTACAACCACATTCACATTCTTCACGTCGAGGTTTGCTATCAAGGGAAGCACGAGCATCACCATCAAAGGCATCATTACGACGATTTTGGGTATTATAGGATTTCGTTTCATCAACAAAATCTCTTTTCTCAGTAAAGCGGCTAAAATTCTAATCTGCATGACTCATTTCCTTTTATTGAAATTTTTAACCGCAACCGCCATTATAAACATTGTCATCCCCGCAAGAATTACAATGTCTTCCCAAATCATCCAAAGTTCCAATTGCTGTATCATCAATCTTCGCATGGCATCAATATACCATCGAGCCGGAATGATACAAGAAATCCATTGAAGGATGGCAGGCATATTATCTATCGGGAAGATCATTCCTGAAAGCATAATCACCGGAAGCATAAAAGCAACCGCTGAAACAATCAGAGCCGTCAACTGGGTATTTACAATGGTGGAGACAAGAAGGCCAATTGAAAGAGACAGTACCACATAAAGCAATGAAACCCATATAACGTTCAGAATACTACTTGAAAACGGGATACCCAGAACGGTGTATGAAATCGCAAGCATTATTGCGAGAATAATGCAGGAAAGGAGAAAGTATGGCACTAATTTTCCGAATATGATCGTCCTTGGTTTTATTGGTGAAACCAGTAACAGACTCATTGTGCCATTTTCCTTTTCACCTACAATGGATACAGATGTCATTATGGCACATATAAGGATAAAAATCATACCTAAAATACCCGGCACGAAATTATAGGAACTTTTCAACTGGGGATTATATAGGGTCCTTATCATTACATTGGATAACACCTGTTGCCGGTTCAAAATATTTTGTATGTATACCGTGGCCGTCTGGGCTGTTGTAGTATTGGATGCATCCACAATTATCTGTGACGTTAGATTCCCTTTCTCTGTTTTCAAATAAACGGCTGCGTCGGTCTTACCGGCTCTTAACATCTCTTCAACCTCGTAAGAACCTACCAAGCCAATGAAATCAAAATATTCATTTGTCTGAAATTCCATAAGGATGTTTCTGACTTCATCCGTAAAATTTTCAGTTACTGCCACCACTTTCACTTTATTCACCTCAGTGGATATTGCAAATCCGAAAAGCAATAGCAGAGCCAAAGGCATGACAAGTGTTATGACCACCGTCCGGGTGTCACGCAACACATGGAGTGTCTCTTTCTTTATGAGAGATAGTATTATTGCCATGCTATTCTGTTCTTTTTGCTTGAGAAGCAACTAAGCGGAAAACTTCATCCATAGTCTCGGCATGGAATTCCTTTTTCAAGCCTTCCGGCGAATTAAGGGCCGCAATCTTTCCATCCACCATGATTGATATCCTGTCGCAATATTCAGCCTCATCAAGATAATGCGTCGTGACAAAAACCGTCATTCCTTTTGAAGAAACTTCATAAATCAGTTCCCAGAATTTTCGTCTGGTTATTGGGTCTACTCCACCGGTGGGCTCATCAAGAAACACTACTGCCGGGTTGTGCATCGTGGCAACCGAAAATGCCAGTTTCTGTTTCCAACCCACAGGAATATCCTTTACCAATTTTTTCTCCATACCTTCCATATCGAGGTAGGTGTATAGCCGTGAGGATTGTTCCTTTATCTCTTTGTTCGACATATCGTAAATGGTGCAGAAAAGGCGAATATTCTCAGCGACTGTCAGATTCTCATATAGTGAAAATTTCTGACTCATATATCCGATATGTTTCTTTACTTCCTCAGATTGGGAGATTATGTCATATCCATCCACCTTCCCATCACCCGAAGTGGGATAACTCAGCCCGCACAACATCCTCATCGCTGTGGTTTTCCCGGCTCCGTTTGCTCCCAAGAAACCGAATATCTCTCCCCTCTTTACGTCAAAGGAGATATGGTCGACAGCAGTGAAGTTGCCGAATTTCTTGGTAAGATCTTTTACTGATATTACAATATCACTGCCTGTCATTCTGCATCAGTTTTATAAAGAGATCCTCTATCGTTGCCCGGGCAGGATAAATCTTCACATCTGTCAATCCCTTCTTTTGGAGTTTCTGTATGATGGATTCGGGAGAAAAATCTTTTTCAGCCACAATGTGCAAGGTGGCACCGAATGTATAACATTCTTTCACTCCGTTCATATCCCTCAATTCAGTGAGCAGTCGGAACATATCATCCGCTGAAGCATTATAAAGGGTCTCGCCGATAGAGGCAGCCAATTTTTCAGGAGAATTTACAGCCAAAATATGTCCGTTGTTGATCATGGCAACTCTTTCACATAATTTTGCCTCATCCATGTAGGAAGTGGAGACAAGTATGGTGATACCATGTTTTCTGAGATCTGAAAGCATATCCCAGAATTCACTTCTTGAAACTGCATCAACCCCGGTTGTTGGTTCATCAAGAAGCAGCACCTTGGGTCGGTGGATCAAAGCACAACTCAACGCAAGTTTCTGTTTCATACCTCCTGATAGATTTCCGGCCAATCTATTGGGGAACTGCTCCAGTTGCTTGAATATCGGCGCTATGATGTCGAAGTTTTTTTGCACACTCACCCCAAAAAGCGAGGCAAAGAATTCAAGATTTTCTTTTACCGTAAGATCCTGATAAAGTGAAAATTTTTCAGGCATATAGCCGATTTCAGTCCGAAGTTTCTTGTAATCCTTCACTACATCCAAGCCGGTCATTACGGCTTTTCCGGAATCCGGAAGAAGAAGTGTGGCAAGAATTTTAAAGAGAGTGGATTTACCGGCTCCGTCCGGACCAATCAGGCCGAACAGTTCACCTTCATCCACTGAGAAACTCACCCCGTCAAGCGCCTTTGTCTTGCCGTAGTTTTTGGTTATATCCGATATTATAATCCCTTCTTTCATAAGCGGACTTCTCCGTACTGACCCAATTTAAGTCGACCGTCATTCTTGACGGCAATCTTTACAGCATACACCAGGTTGGCCCTTGAATCTTTGGTCTGTATAGATTTTGGAGTGAACTCACTTTCATCTGAAATCCAGGTTACAGTTCCGGGATATTCAAACTGTTCGTCACCTCCGAAATCGGCAATGACGGTCACCTTCTGACCAAGTTTTAAATTTGCCAATTGGTCACAGGTGAAATAACTCCGGAGATAGATATTCTCCATGTCGGCTATCTTGTAAAGAGGTTTTCCCGGTGTGGCATACTCACCCGGTTCGGCGTATTTTATCAATACAGTACCGGACAAAGGAGATTTAATTATACATTTCTTTATCTGTTCCCTTATTTGTTCAGCCTGAAAATAAATGGCTTCGGAATTATCATTGATTGAAGTCTTGCTTTTATTAAGAGTAGATAATAATGCCTCAAGTTGACCTTGCAAGGTTCTAAGGTAAGCGGTGGCATCATCGTATGTCTTTTGTGTTGTGGCCCCGTCTTCAAGCAGCCTTCCAAATCTTGCACATTCCTGTTGCTGGTGTGCAATTTGCGATCTTAAAGCGGCAGCCTGGGCCGAAATATCGGGAGTGGAACTCTGAGTGGATTTTCGTTGGCTTTGAAGTTGTTTTAATTGGATTGAAAACATGGTGGTGTCCACCTGTGCTATCAACTCCCCTATTGTGACAGAATCACCTTCCACCACCGGCATAGATTCAATTTTTCCCGCAGTTTCTGCCGAAACCGTCACGGTCGTAGCCTCAAAGATACCCGTGGCATCATAACTCTCTTCCTTATGACATGAAAATAAAGTCAGGAAAATCGGGAGAATATATAATATCTTTTTCATTGGTTGAGTGTATTCTTAAGGTTGTAAATTTGTTGGATATATTGAATCTCATGAAGTTTGGCGGTAAGCCTGGCAATATTCTCATCAGTGATTTTGGAGAGTAAAGCGGTAGCATCTATGATTCCGTTTCTCAATTGTGATTCGGCGGCTTTTCTTACGCTCTGCCTCAATTCGATAATTTCGGCATCATCTTCCATCACTTTTTTCAGTCCCTCTATGGCTTCAAGATCTTTTTCCGTCTGAAGTTTGGAATTAAACAGAAAAATTTCTCTTTCAATCTCAATATTGCTTAAATCCAGGTCAATTTTATTGAGCCGGTTCTTTTTGGAATAAAAGGAATCGATATTCCATGAAGCCTTGACACCTGCTAAAATATTGAAAGACAAACCGCGGTTCATCATACTCTTGAAATAATCAAAACCCGGATAACCGTAATAAGCCTGGGCAAACAAACCTATTTTTGGCATTAACGAAGCGTTGATAAGATTTCTCGAGGATTCTGAGGAGAGAAACCGGGATTCAAACAGGCGAAGTTCGGGCCTTTCTGAATTTAAAGAACCGGGCATTGTGGCATTAGGAGTAACTAAAGTTTTATTTGAAACATCTTCGCCAACATAGATTCCTAACAATTTCTTGTAAGCATCCACACTGCTTTCTGCCTGTATGATGGTTTGTTTCAAAGTCAATATTTGAGCCTTTACCATATCCAAGTCGCTCTGCATTGCTGTTCCGTTTTTATACATGGATTCAAGCAAAGACAGATTTGCATTGAGTAATTCAAGTGTGAGTCGGCTTTGATTTATTTGTTCTTGAGTCAGCAAAATTGCGAAAAAGATATTTTCCACCTGTTGCCGAAGGGAATACAATTCCACCTCGAGACCGGCTTTTTGCATATCCTCTTGAGATCTTGCCATCTCCCTTTTTGCTTTCGATGCACCTCCATCCCAAATGGGTTGTGACAGGTCAACTCCTATTTTATATTGAAGTTTGCCAAGACCCTTGATTTCCTGTCCCATTTGAGCCAAAACGTCTTCCAAAGCATTTGGGAAACTCGGAGTGATATTCTGAACTGTTCCCTGACCATAAAGGGAGATAGCCGGCAACCACGATTTGTTGATATCACTCAGTTCTATCTCCAATGATTTCTCCAAGAGGCCGTATTTCTTTATGGCAGGATAATTTTCTCTTGCCAGATCTTGACAATGTTCCAATGTCAATTGAGCATGAACGCGGAAAAATGTCAGAGACAAAATTATTAATGTGAAGAAAACTTTTTTCATCTTATGCCTTAATTTTTCTCATTATTGTTTCAAAGTTTTCTTTTTTTCTCAATTCTTTGAAGGTGTTTTTATTTTCCATATAACCGGAGAGAATTGAATTGATTAGAGGCGCCGCCATATAAGGAAAAATATTAAGAGAGATAATATCTATAAGCAACATCCGGGCATCTGTCTTTCTATATTTACCTTTCTCAAGCCCTTTATCCAATTCTTTTTGAAGATTTTGAATCAATAGAGGTGCAAAGGCTTCAAAACGTGATTTCAGGATCTCAAAACGTTCCGGATTATTGAAAATTTCTCTGACAAGGAAACCGGGCAAGTCCGGATTCTCTGAAACGAAATCAATATGGCTGTCAATTATCCTTTTCAGTTTTTCCTCGAGACTAAGGTTTTCCAATGTGATTGACTCCATAATGAGCCTTGTCAACAATTCAAGTTTTTGAGATATAATTTTCTCAAAAATTTTTTCCTTTGTTCTGAAATAATAATGAAACATCGCGTGGGTCACTCCTGCCTTAGCAGCAATAGAGGTGGTGCGTGCTCCGTCAAAACCTTTTATCAGGAACTCCTGTTCGGCTGCTTCAATTATCTTTTGTTCAGTGTTTTGAGTCTCAGATTTGAGAGCAATATCCATAAATTTTAATGTTATCAAAATTGACTAACAAAATTGTTAATGCAAATATATAAAAAATTTTTAATGACAATTCACAATAAACCTAATTTTTTTAGAAAGTATTTATATAGATTACTCGTTTAAATAAATCTATGCATTTTTATGGTTTGAAATCTACATTGGCTTTATGGGCCTGGGAATGTTGAAGTTTCCTCGGTATATGAAACCGGCGGCTGTCTTTTATAATATAAGAACCTGTCTGGTGAAAGTTGAATGGAACGTTGGCGGCCACACACTGATCCCTTAAATTCAAGACCCAATTGAAATCAAGCGGACGTGCATATTTACCGGATTCTCCTCCCGCACTCACTTCCTCAATCTTATCAGGATCTAAATATTTCGTGATATCTATTTTTTCTATCATGGGAGCCACAATCACAAGACGATGCTTTATCGGCAATGATAGAAAAATTGGTAATCTATAATCTGCCCGGTCTTGATTCTCGACTGTACAACCTATAGCCACATGACTCCAACCGTCATTCCAATCCGGGGGGAGACATTGCTCCAGTCTGTCTATCCTCTTGGTGAAGAAATAAAATGAGCAATCATCTCTCATTCTTATAATATCCCATATTTCACGGCGCCATTCATCGGCTTCCTCTATCAATAGATCTGAAGTGAAACATAATGCGAATTCAGTCCCTGACGGGAATTTCCAATTCTTTTTTCTATCCCTTTTAATCGGCAGATTGAATGATGATGTCTTCCTCACCTCGTTTGTAGGAATCTCAGTACCAAATGCTGCATCCTCACGAAAAACGTAACAATGCTTGCATCCGGCGCTTAATTTATGGCAGCCATGCCATGGATTCCAAATCGGCATAATAACTTATTCCTTATTTTTTAATCTTTTGAAAGACAAATCTTAGAAAACTGTCATGGCATTTTATAATGTGACAGTAACAATTCCTTGGTCTTTAATTCATTCTTTTTGCTAAAAAACCACGTTTGCAAGGCTATATAATTATATGTAAAACCACGTTTGCAAGGCTATATAAATATATGCAAAACCACGTTTGCAAGGCTATACAAATATATGCAAAACCACGTTTGCAAGGGATAAAAAATATATCTAAACACACGTTTTCACAGCAAAGTTAATCAAATTGTTTCAAATCAATTTTAGTGGTCCCGTTAGGTTTTTTTTGTGATCTCTTTAGGCAGACATGATACCCGCCACCAAAATAGTTTATACGAGTCTCTTAGCAAAATCACCATCGAATTTGCCATAAACTTGCGAATCCAATCACAATTCTTAAATATTAAGTGATATGCGGAAAATAAGCGTATTCAATAAAAAAGGAATATTTTATGATTAGGTTGTTTTTCATCTTTTGTTTCATACTAATTTTCATAAATTCAAATAAGGTAATTAGTCAGGAATTAATCTTGCCGGGAGATTATCCCGATCCGACAATATTACGAGATTGTAATGACTATTATATGACTCATTCACCGTTTTTTTATAAACCCGGTTTCTTAATCTGGCATTCCACAGATCTCTTCAACTGGGAACCTGTAACAAGGGCTTGCCCGGAATATGTAGATTCTGCAATGGCTCCGGAACTTGTTAAATTTGAAGACACCTACTATATTTATTATCCCACTAATCATGGTGAAATTTTTGTTATAACATCTAAAAATATAAACGGGCCATGGAGTAAACCCATTCAGATTAAAGGAGCCAAAGGAATAGATCCGGGTCACATCGTTGACCAAGAAGGTAACAGGTTTCTTTTTCTTAACAACGGTTGGATAATGCCCTTGAGTAAGGATGGACTCTCAATCACCGGTGATGCTGTAAAAGTATATGATGGTTGGAAATATCCTGAAGAGTGGATCACTGAAGGCGATGATATGTGGTTGGAGTCTCCAAAATTATTCTATAAAGATGGTTATTATTACATGGTGTCTGCCGAAGGTGGTACTGCGGGTCCTCCTACAAGTCACATGTGTGTAGTGGCCAGATCGAAATCGCTTTATGGACCCTGGGAAAATTCACCTTATAATCCGTTGGTTCATACTTATTCAGATTCTGAAGAATGGTGGTCGAAAGGACACGGCACTATCTTTAATGACACAGAGGACAAATGGTGGATTATTTATCATGCTTATGCAAAGGATTTTCACACCTTAGGCAGACAGACTTTGATTGAACCGATAGAATATACTGCCGACGGATGGTTTATTCCCTCACAAAATAAGGAATGCCTTATTAATAAAACAAAAAATAAAGGTTTCAATCTTAACGACAATTTTAGAGAAGATTCTCTAAATTTGCAATGGACATTATGGAAAGAAAATGATTCAGACGCATTTTCTCTAAAAAATGAAGAACTATGCGTGAAAGGTAAGGGTAACGGGATTGAAGATGCACGATTGTTATTAATAACCCCTCAAGATCATAGTTATGTGATAGAAGTTGAGGCAAGTATTTCCGACAATGCATCTTGTGGGTTACTTCTGTTTTATAATGAAAATGCTTACTCCGGTATATTGATTGATAAAGATGTAGCCAAAATATTTGAAAGTCCTCAAAAGAATACAGTAATCAGTAACTTATGGGGAGAAAATCCCAAACTTAAGATTTTTAATAATAAAAATCTGATAGATATTTTTGTAAGTCAAGATGGGGAAAATTGGACCATAATTGGTGAAAAGATTGATGTCAGTGATTTTCATCATAATAATTATGGTGGTTTCTTTGCTCTTCGACCGGCTTTAGTGTCTTTAGGAAAAGGTTACGCCAAATATAAAAATTTTAAATATTATCCTGTCCTTGAAAATTCTATTAAATAGATCTAACTTTTTATTGAAATAGATTTATTTTTTAGATTTAATCCATGGTTTGAAAACTGAAATATACACCAAAAATATCAAAGCCAATGCTTGCAGTGTTGATCCTATCTTTAAGATATGAAAATCATCTTTAGTTCTGTCAAGGAAATTGCTGTAACCTTTATAAATTCTTTATGCCATACGTTTTAAAAATTCATATAATCCTTTATTTTTCTTAATTTCTTCAGGTAAATCATATGCCCATTCTAAAACTGCAGGATTGATCTTAGTCTCTTTTCTGACGGTCGGCTTTGTTTTGAAATTGCCAAATAGGAGCAGAAGTGATGTAAACCTCCTTTCTGATTTCAATGCCCGAACTTTTCGCCGCATGGCCGTGGATGAGAAACAGTAACCGTTTCATTCTTCGCTTTTTCGCCCGCTCAACACTACGAGTTCAGTAAAGCCGGTTCCCTCTACTCATCTTTTCCCCGGCCGAAGAAGTTGAGAAATATCTTGAAGGACTATGGACAATGTGGAATCTCAAAATAAACATAACTTTCAGGATAAAAGTATCCTTGCTATCCAAGAGAAAGGGCTTTTCTTATAGTCTGAAAAAGGAAGCGCGTACAAAGTTCTTCCAGTAATGAAAGATTATTAATCATAGAAAAAAAGGGTGAATGCGAAGATTCACCCCTTGCAGTTTAAAGTAATTAAAAGTATGAGATAACTGCCCTCCTCAATCATATCCGCCATTGAGACCGGTGCGGCGATAACCATGATACCACCAATAGTCTGTGACATATCCTTCTTCATCCTCATCATAGTAGGTGTCTACTAAAATAAAGCTGATACTATCTGCTGTATAGCCGGCCGGTGAAACAGTACCATCTTTGATGATAGAACCATTTTTAATGCTATAAGGAGCATCATAGTAATCATCTATAGCATCTGTGGCGTTGAATGTCTTGCTCCCATAATTCACATCCACGATCACACGGAAAGGATAAAAGCTTGAATCCTCCAAGTACATCTCTGTAGAAAGATTAGCATTGGTGTTATAAGTGTAGAGTTCAAAATAACCATAGCCATAGGGATCTTCTGCTACAACGATGCCATCCTCATCTACATAGTCTACTTGCACATACCATTCACCACACATATCTTGAACCGCAGTGCCTCCGATTTCCTCTTTCGCACAGGAAGACACCCCTATTACAAAAAGAGAAACAGCTAAGAATTTAAATATATTTTTAATCATAATCATAATCTTTTATTCTGCATCGGCATTAGTCATAACCAAATATAATCCAATTACTTCAGCATACCAAACCTCATAGCTGATAGTTTGAGTTTCCGGGTCATATTCACCATCCCACATACCATCAAGTCCATCACCCCATGCCGGGACGTAACTGGAAAGAAGGGTAATAGAATTATCTTCATTCAAAGCAATATAACCGCCCATTTTATAGTCATATGAAGGATATTCCTCACCATAACCTCGAATCTGGTCATACCAGCCTCCAAATAAATCGCTCACTTGGAAAAATCCCGGTAACAATTGACTTATCTGAATGGTGCTGGATGTGACATAACCATATCCTTCGGCATAATATTCCAAATTGTTACCTGTAGACAAATATAAAGATTCTTCCATATTTACGTTATAGAATCCGGAAATATCTGTTTCGATAGAGGGATCATATACATATATTGAACGGGTGACGTAGGATGTCGGTATAGTAGACACCTCGCTTCCGTAAGAATTGTAGTAAACTGTATACATTCCTGGTGCGGAAGTATCTATGTAATCAACATAATTACCGGCGATAACATCGTAAATCAACACTTCAACATCTGCGGTTGCATCCTGATCTGTCAGAGTGTTCACCGCTGTAAAGCCGGGAAGTGTGAAATCTTCACCAACCTCAAGATAATAGGTATCCTCCCCTTCCAAAGTCACTACAGGATACCACTGAATATGTGGCTCTTCCTGCGTACCATCACAGGAAGTCATTCCAAGTGAGGCAGCCACAATAGCAAACGAATATATTAATTTTTTCATCACTTTTTCATTTTAGAATTTACAATCATTTTGCCCAGAAAATTGGTTCAGTAAAACCGGGGAATTCCGGAACATTATCGTTTGTATTCTCTGATGCATTAGAATAGGGGAACCGTTGAGCGAGTTCATTATCCTCCAAATAAGACTTATAAGGTGTATAGAGGTATCCGGGTGTCAAAATAGATGTCGTGATGCTGAAATTCTGGCCTCCGGGATACATATCTTCACCAGTAACAGAAGCGTCAAAACTTGGATATTTCAGTCTTCGGAGTTCACACCATCCCTGAAATGTATTGACACAACCAAAGTGAACCCATTTTTGAACCCCCAAAGATCTCTTCCAGTTTTCCGTATCGAAAGGATAAGCCGAAATCGCTGCTTCAGCGCCATCTACTCCCGCACTTGCAAAAGATGCATTCACGGCTGCAGAATAGTGTTGGGCTCCGGCATTAAAGTCACCATTCTCTGCATAATATTCAGCAAGGAAAAATTCTATTTCAGCCAAAGATATGAAATCCACCGGTGAATCATACGCCATATTAGGACGGCTCCAATAGGCTGTAGTGGAGAAAGGGGCCGCTGCACCATTGTTGTTGTCACCGGATACTCCTCCGTGTATTCCGCCGTCATATTGGGAACGAGTGAAATAAACCGGCAGACGATTATCATTGTAAGCCGACATAGTTACTTCAAGTGCACAGTTCAATATAGCATTTTTCTGAGCACCCCAATCTGCAAATTCTTCACTATAAAATGGATTAGCCTTTTCCGATGCATTTTGCCAACATCCGGCCCATTGTACATCAGCAGTGGGGAAATTGTTTTGACTGATAAGGCTTTGGAGTTGTGAAGAGACATTCACGACATTATGCTCTCTCATCAATATTCTCAACTTCAAAGCATTTGCCACCTTAATCCAATCTGCGGCTGTGGCATCAGGCACTAAGAAAGAAGTTACACCAACTTGTTTTTGATCTGACACCTTTGAGATCGCATCATCCAATTCAGAAATCAAGCCCGCATAAACAGCTTCTCCACTGTCATACTTAGGCATAGGATTGTCTGTATTCAATGCCTCGGAATAAGGAGTTTCTCCATACATGTCTATAAGATCCTGATAAGCTGCACAACTCATCACGGTGGCAGCAAGATTTGTAGCCCAGTCTCCTGCTGCTTCAGCTTTTTTCCTCACTATAGAGGCATTGGAGATAACCCTGAGGTTAAACTGTGTGTAGAACACACTCGTACGCGCCTGAGTGGGTTGAAACTGTGTGAAAACTATATAGTTAGAAGTACCGAACTGTTGAGCATAATACTCTGAGAGATAACCGGCGCAAGAACGAAGATAATCGCCTACATTGGCAGCGTAAGCCATTTCCACTCCCGGATATATGAGCTCATATGAGAGACTTTCTTCATTTCCGGGTGAGTTGGGATTACTGTTGATATCAAGATAATCATTACAGGACGTAAATGTCATTGCTGCAACAATCATTAATGGTAATATATATTTCTTCATCTAAGTCAAAGTTTTTAGAATGTAACTTTCAGATTGAGACCGATCGAACGGTTGGATGGATTGGTATAAAGTTCACCGAACTGAGTGGCAATATCGCCATAAGCGCCTGAGGAAATTGTTGAAGTTTCTGGATCAATATAATAATTTCCTTTTGCAGTCCACATAAACAGATTATTACCGTAAATTGTTATATCAATTCCTTGAAGAGCACAAGCATGTACCCATTTGTATGGCAGACTCCATGTAAGGGAAAGGTTACGCAGTTTGGTAAATGAACGTTCGATCAAGTATGCGAGACCTGCATTACCATAACCCGTGTCATAATAACTCTGCAAACCTCCGTCAGACACAAGGATTGGAGTGGTATTAGGACTGTAAGTGCCGTCTCCATTTGAAACCACTGAGCCTGGAATGATAAATGGTTGACGGTCATTATATGATGTGACAATGCCATTACCGGTAAATTGCATAAGATTCTTTGTTCTTGAGAACATATAGCCACCCTGACGGAAATCAAATGCTGCACTCAAGGTGAGACCTTTCCAGGTTATAGCTGTTGTAACACCCCCTGTCCAATCATACTGCATATTGAACCCTGTGTCCTTAATGCCTTCACCGGTATTTACAACAGGTTGACCATAACGGTCTACGATAAGTGCTCCATAATAGGGACTCTCCGGATCCTCAACACGGGAAGGAAGATAGGTATAGAATTCTCCGATTGGTTTTCCTACTTCCGCATAGGCAGTTACATTATCATTACCGGCAGTGAAGCCATAAATTGCAGTCTTACCACCCATACTTTCGGGCAATGAGAGTACCTTATTCCAGTTCTTGCTCCAGTTGAATCCGATTGTCCATTGCCAGTCTTTTGTCTGAACAGGTATAAAGTTGGCAATCAATTCCACACCACGGTTTCTTACTTTACCAAAGTTTACTACCTGATAACTGAATCCGGATGCCGGATCGGTAGGTAATGTAAAAATCTGATCCTTTGTAACTCTATTATAATATGATGCATCGATATCAATTCTACCACCGAAGAATCTAAGATTGGTACCCACTTCAAATTCATCGGTCATTTCAGGACGAAGGGTTCTTGCTCCATTGGTGGCTGATACCATAAATGAATTCTGACCATTCATTGGGAACGAAATTGCGGGATTTATGTAATAACCTCCTGCATAAGCTTGTACAAAATCCGTAGTAGTCATATAAACGCTGGCATCGCTACCTGTGCGACCATATGCAAGGCGTATTTTACCAAATGAAAGGATATCTGTATTTTCCATCCAACGAGTGAAAATACCGCTTAAAGTTACACCCGGATAGAAGAAGGAATTTTTCCCGATAGGAAGAGTCGACGACCAGTCGTTGCGGGCAGTGATATTAAGAAAAATGAAATCATCCCATCCTAAAGTGATATCTCCAAAAAGTCCGACAAGTCGACGTTTCCATTGACTTTCAGCCAATGATGTCCACGAAGCGCCGTTACTGAGATCCCAAAAACCGGTATAGATACCTAAATTGTTAGATTGTCCGTACATCAAGGTGTTGCCTCTTTCGTTGATATTGAAACCGATAGTAGCCCCTAAGTCAAACTTATCATCAGCAAATTTATTGGTATAATTTGCAAGGAAGTCATGATTCAATTCGTATCCTCGGCTGTAACGTGCATACACGTAACCCTCTTGATTCATCTCGGATGGAGGATATCCATAATCCTGATCTATAAGAGCATCCGTCAGGCCGATCTGTGGCTCTGCTAATTTAGAATCATAATCACTGTAATCGAAGCCGAAACGATATGTAAGTGTAAGACCTTGTACAGGGAAAATATCTGCCTGCAATTTACCATATGTCTGCTTACCGTTGATTTCGTTTACATTGTTCTCCAATGCCCAGTAAGGATTGGTGATACCGTAGGGTGTCAAATAGGCTTCCGGGGTGTTAAAAGGATTATCAAGATCCTTCATGTATGATGTGGAAATATTTCTTGGCAACTCATAAATACCGTCGATTACAGAAACTCCTTGATACGAGCTCACCGCTTTGGTCTTATAAGTGGCAAGATTCATTGCTGATGAAATCTTTATCCATTTCACAGGTTGATAAGAACCACGGAGTGCCACTGTGTTTCTTCTGTAGGAATCCTGATTCGTTGGGATGACACCATCAATTCCGGTAAATGAATAAGAAGCATAATAAGTCATCTTATTATCGTTGGAATTTCCTGAAATAGATACATTATGATTCTGGCTCCATCCGGTATCGAAGAAATCACGGACATTACTTTTAACAGGAGAAAAATTACCTACTAACTGCTGGCCATTATAAACGGGACCGAAAGGTTGTAAAGAACCATTCAATGCAGGTCCCCAAGAACCGTTTTCAATATATGTCTGGCTGCCGTTCCATCCCTGACCCCAGCTGTTTTGCATTTCCGGAAGATATCCTACCCGGCTTCCCTCAACATTACCACTGTAAACAATCTGGAAATTCTTGCCGCTCGCATTTCTTTCGCCTCCACTCTTCGTAGTTACAATGATAACACCATTTGCAGCTCTTGATCCATAAAGGGCCGTTGCAGCCGCACCCTTAAGTACTGTAAGTGACGCGATATCATCAGGAGCAATATTAGAAATACCTCCGGTGGAAAGGTTCTGACCGTTGGTACTTAATGTTTTTGTTTCCAAAGGAACGCCGTCTACTACATATAAGGGTTGATTGTTACCGCTTACAGAACCGATACCACGTATCTGTACATTATTTGCAGAACCCGGGGCAGAACCCATGTTCATGATTTGCAAACCGGCAACTTTACCTTGCAATGCATTCATTACATTGGAAGTTTGTGCCTGTTCAATTTCGGCTGCACCAACCTGAGTGGCTGCATATCCCAGGGATCTCTCGCTACGGGAGATACCCATCGCAGTGACCACCACTTCATCAAGCAACTCAGAGTTCACCCTTAACACAATTTGCATCTCCTCATTGGAAATAGCAACTTGTTGAGGCGACATACCCACATAACTTACACGAAGATACTTTGCGTCGGCAGGAACATTCTGAATAAGAAAATGTCCGTCGATATCGGACATCGAACCCAGATTGGTTCCTTCTACCAACAATGAGGCTCCCACGATGGGTTCACCATCCTCAGAGCTCACCGTACCTCTAACGGTTCTCGTCTGCGCCTGTATGGTAACAGTGCAAACTAAAGCCATTAGCATGAAAAGAAATTTCTTCATAGATAATGTTTGTTTAGTTAAAAATGTTAGAAACTTCACAGTTTTTATAAATTTCCTCATCTTTTTGAGCAACCCTATCAAAATGAAAGGAAATATGCATATTTTGCGGAATCGTGTAATAATAATCTTTTATTCAATGGCAAATTTACAAATCTTTTTCAATAAATGAATAAAAAACATTGCTTTTTAACATTGTCCTTAAGCATACAGTCGTTTGATTATTTATTCGAGATTATCATTTTGATTGACAAAATGATAAAATAAAGTCTAAAAATTG
>JAFLTN010000270.1 GCA_022510445.1 Muribaculaceae bacterium
CTTGCGTCATTCCATTCGAAGATTTACGAAACGTTTTGCAACCCGCCTATCTGAAGTTTGCCGATAAGGATGAGCAAGATTGAGAAGACAAATGCTGCCAGACTCCTTGACCGGGCGAAGATTAGCTATCGCCTTGTGCCTTACACGGTCGACGAGAATAATTTAGCCGCCGACCATGTGGCCGAAGAATTGGGAGAAGACATTAACCGAGTCTTCAAGACACTTGTTCTTCACGGCACTCCGGCGGGCTATTTTGTCTGTGTGGTTCCCGGTAATGCTGAAGTTGACCTTAAGAAAGCCGCTAAAATTTCCGGCAACAAAAAGGCCGATTTGATTCCCATGAAGGAGCTGTTGCCGCTAACCGGTTATATCAGAGGAGGATGCACCGCCATCGGCATGAAAAAGCAATTTCCAACCTTTTTCCATTCCACGGTCAACGATTTCCCTACAATATTTGTCAGTGCGGGGCAACGCGGTCTTCAGCTTGAGTTAGCTCCGGCGGATCTGGTAGGTTACGTTAAAGGCACTGTAGCCGACCTAATTAAAGAAAACGATGCTCAATAGATTCGGACATATTTTCACGCTGACCTCTTTTGGAGAGTCACATGGCAAAGCCGTCGGGGGCGTTATTGACGGCGTCCCCTCCGACATTCCCATCGAGGTGGACGAAATTCAGCGCAT
>JAFLTN010000271.1 GCA_022510445.1 Muribaculaceae bacterium
TTCACTTTCACATCCACAAGAAACAGATCTGTCCCCTCAAGATGCTTTTCTATGAAATTACGGATTTCTGCTGCTTCTAACATCACTTTTTTAAAAAAGAGGAGGAGACTGATGCCCCCTCCAAGGATATTTGATGCAAATATAAAAAATCTGAATAAATAAACCAAATTTCCCGCTCAAAAATCTTCATTTTCAGTCTCTGCCCCAGGCTCCCCATGGTTTCCGGCCTTTTAGAGACATTCTCCCGATTATTTGTTATTGCGGCTACCCTCTCCCTCAAATACTATTCGCTTTTTAACTTTAAACTTTAAACTTTAAACTTTCGCTTAGCGCAACGCGCTAAGCGTCAAGTTCCGCGTCTATCGCCTTCAGGAATTTGGCCAATTCAGGATTTTCGTCGATGGTAAGTTTAAGAAATTCTTTGGGATTCATCTGTTTTTCTTCCTGTTTCTCTTCGCTTATCTCTACATTGAGAGTGACAAAATCATTATTCAACTGCTGCTTCAGAAAGTCGAGCAATTCGTTGAGCGATGTCTCGAAGGCCTGCTTCTGGGCCGGATGATTCACGGCCACCTTATAGCCTGTATCGGAAACCCTTACCGGAAATGAAGCCCTCATGGCCGCCACAAGTATTCGCTGTTCAGGGTGGGCCGAGGCATAATCATCCCAGGCTT
>JAFLTN010000272.1 GCA_022510445.1 Muribaculaceae bacterium
AAATTGTTAATTTGAAGGGAGCCATGCTGATAGGGCTATGACTCCTTTACTCGATTTCAATTTGTCAGCAAATCATCATTTCTGCCTTAGAACATTTTCTGAATATCATAGCTGGAAGTAGTGCCTGTTACATCCAGTCCTAATTGTTTCTTGAAAGCATCCTTGATGTCTGTCATGGTGATGGTGGATGAAGATTTAATAACCTGCACAGTTGCCCCTTTGGGCGCGTTGTACATTCCTTTTCCGGTTACTCTAAATGTGTATTGTGCCATTATTATAAGATTTAAAATGTTGCCTACGTCCTTTCAAGCGATTCGGCTTTTTCTTTGGTATAAAGGTTGAAGCTAAGGAATGTCATTCCCCATTACTCTAAAAATTCCTTGTAAAACATCTGGCAAAAGAAATCCAGGGAATTATCACACCCGCGATCAGAGCTTTCCCCCGGATTTATTTCCACTATAAAAGATCCGGCCACATCAATCGTAAAATACCTGCTTCCGGAAAATTTAAATATACTTTTCGCGGTCTGATTTACAAAATCGGGAATACTCATAGAGGGATGATAAGGATTGCCATTAATTACCCAATAACGTTGCTCGTCGTAAAATAATTCTGGTTGATCAATAAATTTTCTAACAGCGAAAGGTCCGGTGAACC
>JAFLTN010000273.1 GCA_022510445.1 Muribaculaceae bacterium
CCTTTCGTTCAGCCTCGACTACAGCCGATCCACAGGTATCAACTCCAGTTATTATAACAACAATTACCTCTATTCGGGCTATTATAACCAACTGTATTACGGCGGATCTTACAACTACAACAACGCGGGCTATTATTATCAGAATGCCTACGACCCCAACAAGGTGTTGCAGATGGCAGGTGTGATGCTCGGTTTCGGCACACGTCTCTCCTGGCCCGACGACTACTTCCAGTTCCAGGCCACTTTGTCCTACAGATGGTATTATCTCAAGAATTGGGAATACCTCTACTACATGAACAATGGTGTGTCAAACTCTCTGATGCTGGGGCTTTCATTGACACGTACCAGTATCGACCAGCCGATTTATCCGCGCCGCGGTTCTTCATTCAGTCTTGATGTGACTCTCACTCCGCCTGCTTCGCTCTTTAGCGGAAAAAAAGACTGGAAAATGCTGGCCGAACTCTCTGCCCGCACCAATCCCAACACCGAACAAAGGGAGGCTGCGGCTAAGGAAATGTATAAATGGATAGAATACTGGAAGGTTAAATTCAAGAGCCGCACCTACACTCCGCTCACAGATCCCGAAGGATCCTGGACACTGGTATTGATGACAAGGGCCGACTTCGGTTTGCTTGGCTCATGGAACAAGCATTT
>JAFLTN010000274.1 GCA_022510445.1 Muribaculaceae bacterium
CCTGATGGCCTTGGCCACTTTTTTTGAAAACACTGCCATGTCGCCGAGCCAGAGGTCTTCGAGATCGAATATATAGTCTTCCTCAATTTTCGGCACCACAAGAGTGTGGCCCCAGGTGATGGGATTGATGTCGAGGAATGCAAAAAACTTGTCGTCTTCAGCCACCTTGTAAGATGGGAGTTCGCCTGCTATGATTTTACTGAATATTGTCATGGTTCTTAAGGTTTTAAGGTTTTAATGTTGGAAAGTTGGAAGGTTTGCGGGTTGGAAAGGGGAAACGACTGTAAGGTCTATTCTCTAAGGTCTATAGGGTCTTTAAGGTCTATAAGGTCTATAGGGTCTATAAAGACTTAAAGGGGGTTAGATCTCGATTTTCAGTATCTCAAACTCGAGTTCTCCGGCCGGAGCCTTCACTTTCACCACATCGCCTGTTTTGTGGCCCATAAGTCCCTGTGCGATAGGAGTGGTGGAAGCAATCTTTCCTTCACGGAAATTAGCCTCGTTTTCCGTCACGATAGTGTAAGTGACCTGCATGCCGTTTTTGACATTCTTGATGGTGACTTTATTGAGAAGTTGCACCACCTCGGTATTGAGTTTGCTGTCGTCGATGATGCGTGCGCTTGCTATGAGTTCCTTGATTTTTGCTATTT
>JAFLTN010000275.1 GCA_022510445.1 Muribaculaceae bacterium
GTGAATTATGCCCGTGCTTTCGAGCACGAGATGAAGATCGGGGCCGGCGACGTGATGCTGCAATATTCCATCTGCTCGTTCGATATCTTCGTGGAGGAAGTGTATGCCACCCTTCTCAACGGCGCGGCGCTCGCCATACCATCCGACACGATTCACAACGGGTCGCTGGATGCTCTGATGGATTTCTGCCGCCGACATAATGTCACAATACTCGACGGATTCCCTTATTTTGTAGCCGACATCAATCAGAAGCCCGAATTGATGCCCGAGACTGTGAATCTTATCATCAGCGGGGGAGATGTGGTGAGAGAAAACTATATATCCCATCTTAAAGGCAAGGGAGTGAGGATCTACAACACTTACGGACCCTCGGAAACCACCGTATGCTCGAATTATTACCGTATCGACAATGCTCCGGCTCTCTCCGACGGCACTTACCCGGTGGGTAGTCCCGTGAAAGGTGTGGACGTGAAGATAATGGATGAGGAATTCAATGAAGTGGCCGACGGCACAATAGGTGAAATATGTATTTTTGGAGAGGGTGTGGGCCGTGGGTATCTGGGCAACCCTCCGGAGCAGGCAAATTTTGTAACTCTCCCCGACGGTACGAGATTCTATCGAAGTGGCGACATGGGCTACCGTCTGCCCG
>JAFLTN010000276.1 GCA_022510445.1 Muribaculaceae bacterium
GAGGAATCTATCGGATGCTCAAACTGATGATAACTTATGTCGTAGTCAAGTTTCTTCAGTTTCGGAACATTTTCTATCAGATGATTGAAATCAAAAGGCTCCAATGTCTTTGTGTCCGGATTTTCTTTCATTCCGATTGTGCCCCCCGTATAAATCATCAAAATGTGAGGTCGCCGTGTGTCTGTCATGGTATAAGAGTGTTTTCCTGCGTGTCCCGGGTTGGTTAGGTTTATTCCCGGGCAGATTTATGCTGTTATGCAAATATAAGCCCTAAACCTTTAAAATCAAAATCCCTCCCCAAAATTCCCCTCCTTCCAACCTTCCTATCTTCAAATACTATTCGCTTTAAACTTTAAACTTTAAACTTTAAACTTTCGCGAAGCGCAAGTTATTCCGTAGGCCTCAGCCATCTGTAGCCGTAAAAGAATTGCCCCTCATTCTTAAACAACCGGGTGATCGGATACGGATCCAGCCCTACCGTGCCGTTATCCTTTGATATGTGTATCAGAGTGGGTTCACCGCTCTCCATGCTTATTATCCCGATGTCGTAGATATCAAAGTCATCATCCATCGGACTCATGATGATGATATCGCCGTTTTTAAGCAGTTCCTTCACAGCCTTGTTGCCTATGCTCTGCTTCTTGAGAT
>JAFLTN010000277.1 GCA_022510445.1 Muribaculaceae bacterium
CACATTCCGTGGCGGTCAGGTATTGGTAGACGGATATGAAAACGAAGGTATCGAAGACTATACATTCGTAGTGGTTAAAACTGAAACCGACGGTGTATCAAGCATTATCAGCGATGAGGATGGAGCAGTGATCTACAACCTCCAGGGTGTTCGAGTAAGCAATCCGCAGAAAGGCAACATCTATATCATCAACGGTAAAAAAGCTATACTTCGCTGACGCTCAGTAAAGTTAAAAGTTGAAAGTTTAAAGAAAGAAAAATAGTTCTGCTTTCCAATAGGAGGGGCCTCGTTTATGAGGCCCTTCTCTTTTGCATCCCTCACCGACCTTTACAATTCGCTTTAAACTTTAAACTTTCCTGAAAGGTAAGCGCTTTTGGAGGCAGGGATGCCTCCGCTCCATTACAGACCTTACAGACCTTATAGACCTTATAGACCTTACAGACCTTATAGACCTTAAAGTTCTATTCACTTTAAACTTTAAACTTTTTTTGCTAATTTTGTCTTAATTCTATCTCACTTACGTTTATGAAAAGAATATATCGGACTTTGATGATATGCTTGGCTTTCGAGTTGGCTTCCTTCCCTGCACTGCAGGCAAAAGTGACTCCCCCGGCCAATAAAAACACTACCACAGCGGCCAATC
>JAFLTN010000278.1 GCA_022510445.1 Muribaculaceae bacterium
TATCGAAATATTCCACCTTCATTCCGGGCACGGCATCCAGCCTTTCCACCACTGTGTCGTGAGTGGCTCTCACACTATGGTCGCGGCTATATTCCACACTGTATTTCAGTGCATCGTAGATTTCCGGAGCAAGTTTACGTTGTTCTTCGTCGAGACGTTCATTTCTGCTGGAGAGAGCAAGGCCGTCAGGAGCCCTCTTGATCGGGCAAGCCACAATCTCAAGATTCAAACCCTCGCTTTTCACGAGATTCCTGACTACGGCAATCTGCTGAAAATCTTTTTCTCCGAAATATGCCCTATGCGGCTGCACAAGACTGAAAAGGATATCGAGAACTCTTGCCACGCCCTGGAAATGACCCGGGCGATGCTTGCCTTCCATCACTTCAGCCACAGTACCGAGGCTATATTCCTTTTTAGGATCGAGACCGTCGGGATATATTTCAGCAGCTGTAGGCGCAAAAACAGCATCTACGCCGGCAGCAGCCAATTTTTTGAAATCAGCCTCCTCATTGCGAGGATACTTATCGAAATCGTCGGGATTATTAAACTGAACGGGATTAACGAAGACACTTACAACAGTGACTTCATTTTCCTTCACTGCCCTCTCCACGAGCGACATATGCCCTTCATGCAGAGCAC
>JAFLTN010000279.1 GCA_022510445.1 Muribaculaceae bacterium
GGGAAACTACCCTTGTTTCAGTCACAAATATAAGAAAAAATTTTTTACCAACAAAATTTTAACGAGATAAGCTTATTGGCCGACACGGGGGTCTGTGCTTTCGCCTTTGTGCTCTTCCTTGAGGGAAGATTCAATGTTTTCGCGGCATTGGGCCATCAATTGCTTGGAGTTGAATCCCTGGGGTCCCGGTAGGATCGGTTCGTGAATGGTGAGTGTGATACGTCCGGGAGACACTTGTTTGGCAAAACGGGCGAGCCTTTCAAAACTCCCATCAATTGTCACTGGCACCACCGGTTTGTTGAACTCTCCGGCCAACATGAAAGCACCCCTCTTAAAGGGAATCATTTTGCCATCCCAACTTCTGCTTCCTTCGGGAAATATCACTAACGACATTCCATCTTTCAGCGTGTCCTGTGCCTTGCTGATGGTTTCCTTTATGGCTGCGATCTTTGAATCGTCGACGAATATGTGACCGGCATTCCGGCAGGCTGCTCCAACAAGAAAGATTTTCTCAAGACTTTTTTTCATCAGCCATTTGAAATTATGACCCAAGAACCCGTATATGGCAAAGATATCAAAAGCGCCTTGATGGTTGGCCACGAAGATATATGATGTCTTTTTATCGATATTTTCCCTCC
>JAFLTN010000028.1 GCA_022510445.1 Muribaculaceae bacterium
GCCTATACACTTGGTTATAGTTCACAGTCGCATTTTTCTACCACATTCAAGAAGTTTACCGGATTCACCCCCACTGAATATCGGGAAAGATCCAACTCCGGAGAAAAGATACCGGAATTTGGCACCGAGCTTAATTAAAGGTGTCAAATTTCAACTTTTTGGTAAAAAAAATATTAGTAATACGGTTATTAACGTTTAAGTTACAAAAATTAAAAGGTATATTGTAGAATCATTGTAATTTTGCAGTGTGGAAAAAATCCTATCTTAATATAGTAAATGTGATAATAGAATAGAATTTGTTGGTTATATAAGTTATATTATTTTTCATGCCAGGTATAAAAGTTAATTGATTTGTACTATTAGGATTAGTTTATTTGGTGAAAATATGGCAGCGGCTTACTGCCATAGAAAAAAAAAGATGCATGGCGCGGGAGCGTAGTGCATCTTTTTTTTCGATTACTCTTAATGAAGATTTTTTTAGGAGTGTTTTTTATTTTGTAGATGTATTGTGAAATGAAATCTAAATAGATGCTTTCTATTGCTATTTAAGCAGTTATGATTAATATATATTCTTAGATATTACTTTTCTTAATAACGATGATACAAAAATAAAAGGTGGATTTACGAATAAATAAACACATGATAATATATTGGAAAAGGTCTTGCGGCATACCATATAAATTTGCAACGTGAAAAAATACCAATGAGAGGCTCATGAGCCATGAAAAAAACAATTAAAAGAACTGACTATAAAATGAAATTATCTTTGACGACCTTTTCACTGGGTGCCGTCTTGATTCCGTTACTTGCTTCCTGCAGCAACAGCACTGCAAAGACAATTGAACCGGAAAAGTCGGCAGCGCTTTTTTCCTGTTTTGAATATACAGGGAACGACAAGGGGTATGACTTATCGGAATTAACAGATCCGGGTGAATATTTTAATCCAATATTCCCGGGCTGGTTTTCCGATCCTTCCATCTGTACTAACGGAGAGGGTGATTATTTCCTTTGCACTTCCACTTTTACCTATTATCCGGGGGTTCCCCTCTTCCATAGCCGGGATCTTATCAACTGGCAGCCGGCAGGATATATTCTTGATCGTCCTTCCCAGTTGGTCAATATGGAAAAACAACATGTCAGCGGAGGAATATTTGCACCTGCGATAAGTTATAATCCTGCCAACAAGACATATTATATGATCACTACCAATGTAGGAGCCGGTAATTTCTTTGTAAAAACACAGAATCCTTTCGGAGAATGGAGTGATCCCATAATGCTTCCGGAAGTTCAGGGCATTGATCCTTCCTTCTTTTTTGATGAAGACGGGAAGGCTTATATAATTAATAATGATGATGCTCCTGATGGTAAACCTGAATATCCGGGACACAGAACAGTAAGAATAATCCAGTTTGATCCGGAAACCGACAAGTGTATCGGTGAAAGAAAAATAATAGTTAATAAAGGAGTAAAACCGGAAGAGAAGCCAATATGGTGTGAAGGTCCACATATTTTCAAGAACAATGGGAAATATTATCTGATGACAGCAGAGGGCGGCACATCCACATGGCATAGCGAGGTTATCTATAGAGGAGATAATCCTTTCGGTCCTTTTGTGCCCTGGCAAGGGAATCCCATCTTAACCCAAAGGCATCTTCCGGAAAACAGAGAAAACCCGGTGACATGTGCCGGCCATGCAGATATCATACAGACTCCCGAAGGGGAATGGTGGGGTGTGTTTCTCGCATGTCGTCCTGTTGACAATAACAGGGAGAATCTTGGAAGAGAAACTTTTCTTCTTCAGGTGAACTGGACTGAAGACGGTTGGCCTGTTATCCTGCCATCAAATGAAAAAGTGCCTTTAAAAGGGAAACGGGCAGGAGTTACAAGAAAAGAAAATGTTACATTCGGAAATTTTGTTCAGAAAGATGAATTTAACGATACTGTGCTTCCCCATCATTGGTTCACTCTCAGAGGACCGGCCAAAGAATATTATTCCTTGAGTCAACATCCGGGATATCTGACCTTGAAGTGTGGGGATGTAAAATCAACTGAAAAGAGGGTGCTTCCTATGGTGGCACGCAGAATTCAGCATCATGATTTCACGGCTACAACCAATATGATATTTCATCCGGAAAATGATGCACAATGCGCAGGACTGTTAGTTTTTAAAGATGAAACCCATCAATATTTTCTTACCAGGTGCAAAAAAGGAGAAGAGCATTTTATTGAACTGAGAAAAATAAGTGATTCTGGTTGTGAAACACTCGCAAATTCATCGATTAAGTCAGATACGGATAATGTAGACTTACAGGTGAAAGGCAAGGGGTTGAAATTTGAATTTTCTTATTCCACCGATGGGGGAACAAACTGGCAACCAATAGGAGACTCAGTGGATGGGTCGTTCACTTCCACAGCATTGGCAGGAGGGTTCACCGGAACTGTGTTGGGTTTATATGCCTCGAATGTTGAGGTGACAGACCAAAAAGATGAAAGAGGTGAGCTTGCTATAGCAGACAACAACTAACTAAACATCATAAAAACATGAAAAAATTAAAACCAATCTTGCGTCAGTTTCTCTTGACAGCGGTTTTATGGGCAGGTGGATCACTTGCAGCAAATGCCGAGAATGTTAAGGGAGTGGTGACAGATGAAGCGGGAGATCCGTTGATTGGTGTAACTGTCATGGTTAAGGGAGTTCCGGGAGGAACGGCAACAGATCTTGACGGAAATTTCACCATCAATGTTCCCGACATGAAGAACGGCGTCTTGCAGTTCAGGTATGTTGGCATGAAACTTCAGGAAGTGAAAGTTGAAGGACGCACCAACATTAATGTTACGATGTCAACAGACAGTGATGTTCTTGACGAAATCGTAGTAGTGGGTTATGGCCAGCAGAAAAAGGCCTCAGTGGTAGGTGCCATCGCACAGACGTCTGGAGAAACTCTGGCTCGTGCCGGAGGTGTTTCAAGTGTCGGAGCTGCCTTGACCGGTAATCTCCCCGGTGTTGTGACCATGCAGTCTTCCGGTATGCCGGGCGACGAGGATCCGAAGATTGTGATTCGTGGCCAGACTTCATGGAACAGTTCTGACCCCCTTATCCTTGTTGATGGAATAGAACGTCCTATGTCGTCTGTAGATATAGGTTCTGTAGAAAGCGTATCAGTTCTTAAAGATGCTTCGGCTACAGCTGTATATGGTGTGAAAGGAGCAAACGGTGTTATTCTTATCACGACAAAGAGAGGACAGGAAGGACGTGCTAAAATCGGAGTGAACATGAATGCCGCCATGAAGGTAATTTCACATCTTCCCGGCACTGAAGGATCTCCTGAAGCTCTCTATATGAGAAATAAAGTGATAGAAAGAGAACTTGGTCTTACTCCCGATTCCTGGAGCAGCATTACTCCGATGGCGATTATAGAAAAATATCGTAATCCCGCAAATCTTGAAGAGGCTGAAAGATATCCGAATGTAGACTGGAAAGATGCCTTGTTCAATAAGACTGCGATGGCTTACAATCCAAGTATAAATGTACATGGAGGAACCAAATTCGTTAAATATTTTGCAGCTCTTGACTTCTTGCATGAAGGTGACCTTTTCAAGGAATATCCCACCGGTCGCGGATATAAAGGAGGTTATGGATTCAATCGTGTAAATATCCGTTCTAATCTTGATTTCCAGATTACCAAGACCACGACTTTCACCATGAATCTTTCTGGTTCACACGGTGAAAAGAAATCCCCCTATAATGTTGCAGACGATTCTTTCGGTGCAACCCAGCTTTTCCAGGCTGCCTACAGCGCGCCCTCGGATGCTTTCATCCCGAGGTATTCCGACGGAACATGGGGTTATTATCCCGCTAACACACAGGGAGCCCCGAATTCAATGCAAGGCTTGGCAACCGGAGGTGTGGAATATACCACAACAACACGAATTAATACAGACTTTACACTTGCCCAGGATCTTAGTTTTATCACTAAAGGCTTGAGAGCGAGTGCCACCATCTCTTGGGATAATGTCTTTGTAGAGGGTGACAGAGGTATAAATGAAAACTGGTATAGCCCTCTTTATAAATGGATCGATCCGGAGACCGGTAATGTCATTTACAGTAAAGAAGTTCTTGATAACGGTCTTGATTATTCAGAAGACATGAAATGGAGCACCCGTGAAGGAGATGTGAGAGACTGGCTGACCCAAAGAAACCTGTATTATCAGGTGCAATTATACTGGCAACGTCTTTTCGGAGATCATGATGTCTCGGCAATGGGTGTGTTCAACCGTAACGAACGAGGCACAGGTTCTGAATTCCTTCATTATCGTGAGGACTGGGCTTTCCGAGCCACATATAATTACGCCGACAAATATTTCATTGAATATAACGGCGCCTACAACGGTTCAGAAAAATTCGACCGTCGTCATCGTTTCGATTTCTTCAATTCAGGAGCTGTGGGCTGGAGAATCAGCCAGGAAAAATTCATGAACTGGAGCCGTTATTGGCTTGATAACCTTAAGGTGAGATATTCAATCGGTCAGGTGGGTGACGACAACGTTTGGCAACGCTGGATGTATGCAACCCAATGGGCAATCGAAGAGAGCAAGAATCTTTCTACAGTTGAGGGACAGACTTCTCCTTATCAATGGTATAAGGAATCTGTGATAGGAAATCCCGACATTCATTGGGAAAAAGCTTTGAAACAGAATCTCGGTATCGATTTCACAATCTTGAACGGTATGATCAACGGTACTGTGGAACTCTTCAAAGAGGATCGCAAAGACATACTTGTGGCCGGTGCCAACCGTGCGATTCCTTCATATTTCGGAGGAAGCGCGCCTACGGCAAACCTTGGCCGTGTAAGCAGCAAGGGTTATGAACTGGAACTCCGTTTCAACTACACATTCTACAACGGATTCCATTTGTATGCCAACCTCAATATGACACATGCACAAAACAAGGTGAAATCTTACGACGATCCTGAATTGATGGAGGCATACAGAAAAACAGAAGGTTTTGCAATCGGTCAGGATCACATTATTTACGATGCAGGATATGCGCAGACCTGGGACGATGTTATTGCAATGACAAACCATAACACCAACGACAACCAGAAACTGCCTGGACAACCGATTATGGTGGATTATAATGGTGACGGTGTAATCGATTCATCCGACAGCACACCGTTCGGTTACAGTTCAATTCCACAGAACACTTATAATGCAACTATCGGATTCAACTGGAAGGGCTGGAGTTTTTATGCTCAGTTCTATGGTGTGACCAACGTTCAGAGAACTGTAGTGTTCGAATCTTACAGAGGAAAACTCAATACTCTTTTTGCCGGAGTCAACTTCTGGTCGCCATTCGCAACAGATGTAGACCGTCCACTTCCTGTCTGGAATTCAACTCCGGCTTATTATAACGGCTGGGACAACAGATATAACCATTATGACGGTTCATATATGCGACTGAAGAATCTTGAAGTGGCCTATACCTGGACCAACGGATGGATCAAGAAATTAGGTCTGAGTTCATTGAAACTCTATGTTAACGGAAATAACCTCCTGCAATGGTCGAAAATGCCGGATGACCGTGAATCTAACTTCGCAGGAACCGGAAATGCCTCACAGGGTGTTTATCCGACTGTAAGACGTATTAACTTCGGTTTCAATCTCGAAATTTAATCCTAATGAAAATGAAAAAAATTAATAAATATCTATATTCGGTATCGGTTGCGGCAGCATCCCTGTTAATATTGCCTTCATGCACCGACTACCTTGACAAAGCCCCTGAAAGTGAAATATCTGAAGAGGAAGCATTCAAGAACTTCAAGAATTTCCAGGGTTTTGTAGAAGAATTATATTTCTGTGTGCCTGATTTTGTTAAAGGTTACTGGAATAACTCATTCAACTGGGGAGATGATGAGATCATCAACGTAGGTGTAGACTATATGATGGGTTATAAGATAGATCAGGGAGATTTCTGGGGATGGCAGAGCGAACATGACGGCTGGCAGTGCGGATTTATGGATCTCGCCACTTTCGGAACTGTTGTGAATGGTGTTGACAACCGCCCCTCACTCTGGAAAGGTGCCTGGTATGGTATCCGTAAATGTAATCTCGGGCTTGCCAATCTTGACCGTCTCACCGAGGCCACCCAGGAACAGAAAGATATAATAGAAGGCCAGCTCCTTTTCTTCAGAGGATGGTTCCATTTCCAATTGATGCAATATTTCGGAGGTCTTCCTTATATTGATGAAGTTCTTGCAGGCGGAAAGCTGACACTTCCCCGTCTTTCATACCATGAAACAGCCGACCATGCAGCCGCAGACTTACGCAGAGCCGCAAACCTTCTTCCTATCAACTGGGATGAGACAGCCACAGGTTCGGCAACAAAGGGAAATAATGATCTTCGTGCCAACAAGATTATGGCTCTCGGTTATCTTGGAAAGAATCTGCTCTGGGCCGGAAGTCCGCTTATGAATAAGGAATCTACCGGTTCAACATCTTATAACGCCGATTATTGCAAGCAGGCAGCCGAAGCATTTGGTGAACTTCTGTCGCTTGTTGAAAGCGGAAGGACACAGTATGCGCTTGTTGATTTCGCAAACTACAAGGATATCTTTTTAAGCATGGAAAAGGGTGGAAATATGCCTGGTTCAACCGAAGCTATTTTCCGCACTCCTTGTACAGACTGGAACAGAACTAACTGGGGACAGTCGAAAGACTACGGTTCACAGCCAATTACCAGCAATGGTATTCTCTTTATGCCATGTGCCAATTATGTAAATTTCTATGGTATGGCCAACGGTCTTCCTCTTGATGATCCTGATTCAGGTTTTGATAAGAGTCATCCATGGAAAGACAGAGATCCTCGTTTTTATCATGATATCAAATTTGACGGCTGTAAACTTGAAATGGGTGGAAACAAGGCTGCAGATCCTTACAGATACGCACCTCTTTATACCGATAGCCCTATGAGAGATCCTGTTCAGGGAACACGCACCGGCTATCTTAACTATAAATTTGTTGACGTGACATTCAACCAGTGGGATTTAGGCTGGGACTGGGGACATCACACAAATATAGGTGTGCCTTGGATGCGTCTTTCCGATATCTATCTCATGTATGCCGAAGCTGCAGCAAATGCAAGCGGCACCCCAATGGGCAAATCTTCAAATTGTGGTCTGTCTGCCGTTGATGCAGTCAATACCATCAGGAACAGAGCAGGTGTTGCTGAACTTAATTCAAAATACACAGGTGGAATGGAACCATTCATGAGTGAGCTGCGTAGAGAAAGAGCCGTTGAACTCGCTTTCGAAGCACATCGATTCAATGACCTCCGCCGCTGGCTTCTTCTTGATAAGGCTCCCTACATCACAAAGACCTCTATAGAATTCCAAAGAGCGGCCGGTTATGACCCATCGGATTCTTCCGTAGGAGTAAACATTGAAGATCCTTCCCAGAATGAAGTTATCGGATATCATGAGGAGGAAATTCTCACCCGTAATTATTCAGAAAAGCATTATTGGTTGCCTCTAAAGGTAAATGATACCAAAATGTATGTAGAATTCGGACAAAATCCGGGATGGTAAAATAGAGACGAAGTTATTTAAAACTAAACATCAATGAAAAAGACATATATAATATTACTGACAGCAGCCATTTCTCTGAGCGGCACCATTCCGGGAGTCAAAGCTCAGGAAAATGATATGTCAGCTGTTGATACCATTCCGGTGGCTTTCCGTAGTGTTAGCGAAACCGAGGTCATGGGTGGTATTTCAACGGTAAACGTTGCTGAACTTCAGAGGAAAAGCTACAGTGACTATAGCCTTTCCGATATGCAGGCTTTGGTCACCGGTTATGACGGGCAGCTCTGGGGAATGGGTGATGTCCTTGTACTTGTTGACGGCGTACCACGCGATGCCAACAATATCATACCCACAGAAATAGAATCAATTTCTTTCCTGAAAGGAGCCCAGGCAGTTATACTTTATGGAAGCACAGCAGCCAAGGGTGCGATCCTTATAACCACAAAACGTGGAAATTCCACAGGTTTAGAGGTCACTGTAAAAGGGAATGCTTCTATTTATGTGCCAAAGAGATATCCTAAATATCTTGGAGCTGCAGAATATATGACACTCTATAACGAGGCACGTGCCAATGACGGTCTGGATGCGGCTTTTTCAGATGAAGATATCTATCATTACGCTTCCGGAACCAACCCCTACCGCTATCCGGACATTAACTTCTTTTCCGATGATTATCTGAGAAAAAATACGTTCAGATACGAAGGACAGGCAGAATTCAAAGGTGGAGGTTCTTTCGCAACGTTCTATGCCCTTGTAGGAATCTATCATTCCAACAGTCTGATTAAATTCGGAGAAGGTAAGAATAACGGTACAACCCGTCTGAACATGCGAGGCAACATTGACCTTAAGCTTAATCAGTATGTTTCAGGTTGGGTTAATACGAGCGCAACTTTCTATGATAACCGTTATGACCGTTCTAACTATTGGGCAGAGAGTGCTACAATGCGTCCCACCGTACCCGGTTCATCACCATTGGTGCCTCTCATTCCCATAGACGCTATCGAACAGGATGACGAGAATTCATGGATTTTCGTAAACAATTCACGTTTCCTGGTTGACGGAAAGTATCTTCTCGGAGGTACCCAGCAATACCAGACCAATCCATTTGCAGCCATGTATGCTGCCGGCTACACAAAAGCCACTACACGTCAGCTTCAGTTTGATGCCGGTCTTAAGATCGATCTGAAGGGAATAACCCCGGGTCTTTCATTCAAAGCAAGAGGTGCGGTTGACTATTATACATATTATAATACATCAATTCAAAACAGTTATGCCACCTATCAGGCCACATGGACTAATTATAACGGCAAGGACGTGATACGAGACATAACAAAATTTGGAGATGACCTCAGCACCGGCACACAGAATATCAGCTTTTCATCAGAACGTCAGACTCTACTTTTCTCAGGACAGTTCGATTATACCCGTTCATTCAACGGAGTAAACAATGTGGAGGCAAATCTTATTGCTTACGGATACAAAAGGACCTATACAGGCCAGTATCACCGCACCACAAATGCCAATCTTGCACTCCGTGCAGCTTACAATTATGATCAGAGATATTACGCTGAATTTAATGGTGCGGTAAACCATTCAGCCAAGTTTGCTCCCGGTCATAGAAACGGAATTTCTGCGGTTGGAACCTTAGGCTGGAGAATTGATCAGGAAGCATTTCTGAAAGATAATCCCAATGTAGACGCCTTGCGACTGAACGTTACATACGGACGTCTTCTTCAGGATATTGACATTGACGGATATTATCTTTATGACAGCAAATACACTGCTGACGGCGACTGGTGGGGATGGAACGACGGTAACAATGCCAAACAGACATTTGTGTCACGTCAAGGAGAAAATCCCGATCTTACATTTGTGAAGAGAATTGAATTCAATGCCGGTTTTGATGCAGCTTTCTGGAACCGTCAGTTGAAATTCCAGGCAAACTACTTCACTGCCAATATCGACGGACTTCCCATTCAGGCAACAAATCTTTATCCTTCCTATATGGGAACTTATTATCCCAACAGTTCATTCATTCCCTGGATCAACTATAACAAACAACGCAGATATGGATTTGACCTGGGTCTCTCAGGAAACCATCAGTTCGGCCCTGTTTATCTTGAACTTGGTCTGACGATGATGTATACAAAATCAAAAAATATCCGTGTCAGCGAAAATGTAGAATATGACTGGCTTCGCACTGAAGGTAAATCAGTTGACGCATTATGGGGATATGAGTGTCTCGGATTCTTCCAGAATGAAGAAGAGATTGCATCATCAGCTGTTATCAACAATAACACAAAACCGGGTGACCTCAAATACCGTGACCTCAATAATGACGGTATAATTGACAATAGAGACCGTACCGTAATCGGTAACTGGAGCGCTCCCTGGCACTATGGTCTTAATTTTACCGCCAAGTATAAAGGATTCACTCTTTTTGTGACAGCAACAGCCAATACAGGCGGTACCGGTTTAATGAGCAATACCTATGCGTGGGTTTATGGCGATCGAAAATACTCCACAATGGTTCGCGGTCGGTGGACTCCGGAAACAGCAGCGACAGCTACTTATCCTCGCCTTACCACTCAAGGAGGTGAACTCAACTTCGTTTCTTCCGATTTCTGGACATTCAGCACAGACACGTTCTCCTTGGATCAGATTCAGCTAACATATGATTTCCCGGCCAAATGGTTTGAAAATAAATTTGTAAAGGGGCTTTCACTCTATGTAAATGCCAATTCACTTGTTATGGCTTGCAAAAACAAGGAATATCGTGAGTTAAACATCGGATATGAACCTTATTTGAGAACCTATAACTTTGGTGTTAACATTAACTTCTAAAACTGATACAGAAATGAAAAAATCAATAATAGCAGGGATTATTCTAAGCTCCGGTCTGTTCATGGCATGTGACGATGTCTTTGTGCCGGCTCCGGAAAATAATCTCCCTATAGACTTCCTGGAAGAAAATTCCACATATGCCGAAAATATGCTTGGAGTGGTCTATACATATTATAATATGGTAGGGGGGATCCCGTTTAACGAACCGGCTACAGACGATGCCGTATCGAATGACGCGACCAATTCCTGGAGAAGAATAGCTGCCGGCAGCTGGACATCGCAGGAAAATCCTGTCAACAGATGGGAAAATTGCCGTTCAGCCATTCAGTATTGCAATATATTCCTTGATAATTTAGAGAGAATAACCTGGACAAAAGAAGATTTTGTAAACGATATTTTCGAAATCAGATTCAGGTCAGAGGCTCTGGCCTTAAGAGGAATTCATATGTATTTCCTTCTTCAGGCTCACGGAGGATACAGCGCCGACGGTCAGCTCCTTGGAATTCCGATTGTTCTTGAACCGGAAGGGGCGGGCACAAACTTCAATATTCCGAGAGATTCATTCGAAGCTTGCGTGGCAGCAGCCAAAAGTGATCTCAACGAGGCTCTCAAAGGTTTACCGATTAAATACGGATCAACCTGCTTCCAGGACATGAGAGCAAAATACCCCGGCATTACCGACGGTCAGCTCGAGCGTCTTTTCGGTGAAAAATTCACAGGACGTATAGATGGAAGAATTGTTGAGGCTTTCATAGCCCGTCTTGACCTCCTTTCAGCCAGTCCGGCTTTTGGCAACGATTCCGGCATCACATGGGCGGACGCAGCCAATAGCAACGCAAAGGTAATTGAAAGAATTGGCGGTATTGACGGACTGGATCCGACAGGCAACACATGGTATTGCCACACTGATATTGATAATTACTCTCAGTCGCAGTGTCCTCCTGAAGTGATGTGGAGAAGCGAGAAGGGAAACAGCCACGACTTGGAACAAGAGAATTTCCCGCCAAGTCTTTACGGCAACGGCAGAATTAATCCTACACAAAATTTTGTGGATGCGTTCCCGATGGAAAACGGTTATCCTATCTCATCTTCGGAATCAGGATATGATCCCGGCAATCCTTATGCTGGAAGAGATCCCCGTCTTGGGCTTTATGTAATATATAACGGAGCTCCGGCCGGTATCAACAACAGTCCGATCAATACCGGTTCCGACAGTAGTAACGATGACGGATTAGGTAAAATCTCCACTTCAACAAGAACCGGATATTACCTTAAGAAACATCTTCGCATGGATGTGAACTGTAACCCCAGTTCTGTGGTTGACAAATCACATTACACAGCCCGTCTGCGCTACACAGAGTTCTTCCTTAACTTTGCTGAAGCAGCCAACGAGGCATGGGGCCCGATGGGGTCAAGTCAGCAGGGATATTCGGCTTACGAGGTGATCAAGCAGATCAGACGCAGGGCCGGTATCGGACTCGAAAACGGAGATGCTTATCTTGAAAGTATCAAAAATGACAAAGAGGCGATGCGTGAACTTATCAGAAACGAACGTCGCATCGAACTCTCTTTCGAGGGATTCCGTTTCTTTGATCTTCGCAGATGGAAAGCTGATCTGAACGAAGCAGCACAGGGTGTGAATATCAGTAATGGCGTCTATAACATCTTCAATGTAGAATCCAGAAACTACGTTGTCCCGCAGATGTATTACGGACCAATCCCTTATTCCGAGGTTCTTAAATTCAGTGAATTGAAACAGAACGCCGGATGGTAATCGAATAATCCTAATAAATAATAAAAATGAAAAAGACAATTTTATCTGTACTCGGAATCTCAGTGCTTATGGTTGGTTGCCATAATGGTGATGTAGATTTCCCTGACTATGAATATCAGACCATTTATTTCGCCAAACAAACACCGATAAGAACCGTAACTCTTGGAGATGACGGAGACTTTGACACAAGTCTCGACAATCAGCATATAATAGAGATTAAGGCAGCCCTCGGAGGTGTTAACGAAAATCGCAAGGAGCATAGCGCTGCATTTGTGGTTGACAACACCCTCTGCGACCGCATTCAATTTAGCGACGGCCGTGAAATCAAACCGATGCCTGCAAACTATTACACAATTTCAGGCGACAGGATGGTGATTCACAAGGGAGCCGTTATCGGAGGCGTTCAGGTTCATCTCTCAGATGCCTATTTCGCAGATCCTCTGTCGGTAGATGTTAATTATGTGATTCCATTATTGTTGACATCATCAAATGATTCCATATTAAGCGGAGCTCCCAAAGATGGTGTGGTGAATCCGGATAGATTGAATGTCAATGACTGGTCGATTCTTCCCAAAGATTACATCCTTTATGCTGTGAAATATAAGAATCCTTACCATGGAGTATGGCTAAGTAAAGGTGTCGATGTCCTTGAACATCGTGGCGAGACAAAGACTGACGACAGGATTGTCGAATTCTGGGAGAAGGCAAGCCTTCGTGAACTTTCTACAATAAGTCTGACGCGTTCCAGATACAGTTTCAATTATGCTGTTCCCACAATCGCTGCTGACGGCAGTAATTCAGAAAAGAATATCGCTATAGACCTTTATCTTGACATCGATGATAACGGGAATTGCAAAATCAGCACTGAAACTCCCGGATGCACAGCTTCAGGTAGCGGCAAGTGGACCCATAAAGGTGAACCCAAGGCCTGGGGAGATAAAGACAGAGATCTGATTGAACTTGACTATACATTCAATATTGAATACGTCTATAATGATGCCACAGGAGAGAAGGCAAATTACAAGATGACAACAAAAGAGAACCTTGTGATGCGCGACCGTCAGAACAAACTTGAGGAATTCTCTTTCGTAATGAAATAATCTCTAAAAGATTACTCCAATGAGAAAAAAACATCTAATATATTTACTGACCTCGGGAGGAATATTACTCACCGGATGTGTCGACACTACTATAGAAGGTATTCAGGTTGAAAAACCACAGAGTATAGCTCAATATGAATATCTGAATCAATACGGCCCGTTGAAGGAATATATCGACCGTGGAGCCCATCCGGGATTCCTTCTGGCAAGTGGTGTAAGTGCCACAGACTATAATGACAAAGGTATTGTCTACCGTCTCACCAATTCAAATTTCGACGAGATGACAGCCGGCAATGAAATGAAATATGCTTCCATTGTCGACGACCAGGGTAATATGAACTTTTCCACAGTAGAAAAATTTGTGGAGAATGCCAGAAATGCCGGAATGAAAATTTACGGACATACCCTTTGCTGGCATGAACAGCAGAATGTGAAATGGCTGAACTCACTTATCTCTGACAAAGAGGTTGAGATAGATCCGGGTTCTGCTGTAGAAATTGTGGATATGAATATAGTTTATTCGAATTTTGATTCCTATCCCTACTACAGAATGTCAGATCTGCCTCAGATTGAGAATGGCCTTCTTGTGATTGACAATCCTGATTCTGACAAGGCAAACTGGGAGGTTCAGTATTTCGTGATCGACGGCTGTACCTTTAATAAGGGTGGCGATTATATCGTGACAACCAAGATCAAAGGAAGCAAGCCTGGCACCTTGAATGTAAGTGTAGGTGACTGGGGAGGACAAGCCAATCAGTCATTAGATTTCACAGATGAATGGTCGGAAGTTTCTGTTCCAATCATGTCGGTTCCGGCAGAAAGCGGATTCGTGATTTTCCAGTCGGGAACACTGCAGGGAAAACTTGAAATCGAATGGGTAAAACTATCACATAAAGAGGCAGCATCAGTAAAATATTATGAATCTATAATTCATAACGGAGATGCTGAGGGAGACGATGTTTCTTCATTCTTTGCAGTGGAAGACGGAGGTCTGAAGAATGCAAGAATAGTAGAAAATCCTGATGGTGAAGGACATGTTTATGCTGTGAATCTGCCAGCAAATCCGGTAGAAGCCTGGGATGCACAGTTCTTTATCCGTTCAAACGACGCGTTGCAATCAGGCGACAGGGTGCATGTGGCTTTCAGATATAAATGTACAGATGAACGAAATATAGATACCCAGGCTCATGGTGAACCGACAAATTATCACCACTGGCAGTTTATCGGCACTCTTAACGCTACAACAGAATGGAAAGAACATGATTGGACAGGTGTGATTTCCGGAGATCAGGCCGGAGCCGAAGGTTGTTATTCAATCGCATTCAACCTGTCGTCAGTTCCAAATGCCGGAACCTTCTATATTGATGATATAGTGTATGAGATTGAAAAGAGCGGAAACACTATTCCATTGACACCGGAGGAAAAAGCAGACGTTCTTACTGCTGAAATGGAACGTTGGGTGAAAGGAATGATGGAAGCCACACAAGGTTATGTGACTGCTTGGGATGTTGTGAATGAAGCCATTTCCGGCGCACCATGGGGTCAACGCTATGACCTCCAGCATGCATCATCCGATCCGAATGCAGCAAGCAAATTCTATTGGCAGGATTACCTCGGAGATAACTTTGTGAGAGTGCCGGTTAAGTTCGCCCGCCAATATTTCGAAGAAAATGGCGGTAACCCCTCTGATCTGAAACTTTTCATTAATGATTATAACCTTGAATCCGACTGGGATAACAACCAGAAACTCAAGAGTCTTATTCAATGGATTGAACAATGGGAATCAGACGGAGTCACAAAGATCGACGGTATCGGCAGCCAGATGCACGTATCCTATCATATGAATCCGCAAACCCAGGCAAGTAAGGAGAAAGCCATAGAAGAGATGTTCCGACTGATGGCTGCAAGCGGCAAACTTGTCAGAATTTCAGAACTTGACATGGGCATTTGTGACGAATCCGGTAATGCCATGATGACTTCGGATATTACCTTCGAGCAGGAAAAGCTTATGGCTGATTATTATGAATTTATTGTCAGAAAGTATTTTGAGATAATTCCCGTGGCTCAACAATATGGCATCTGCCATTGGGCTCAGACTGATAGCCCCGAAAATTCAGGCTGGAGAAAAGGTGAGCCCATCGGACTTTGGACACTTGACTTCCAACGTAAGCCTGCCTATGAAGGATTTGTGAAAGGTCTTTCAGGTAAATAATATTCTGTCTGTTATCTCCCGGGGGATAAAAAGTTTTCTCCGGGAGATATTCTTAAAACAAAATCAATTTTTAAACCTTTAATTATAACATTCATGAAGAAATTTTTACTTTCAATGGCAGCTGTGGCACTTGCAATAAGTGCATCAGCTAAAACAGTTGTCGACTATGAAATCGATTATTCCAAAACAGACTGGAATTTCTACGTGATGGGTTACACTCCGGTGGTGGTGAATGGTGTCCTCACATCAGAATTTCCCGGCGACTGGTATCAATATTTCATTGCCGACCTTATTAAGACTACACCGGGAACCACTTATACCATTACGGTCAATATGCGCACTTCAAGCCCTGCGACTCTTGGCTGCAATATGGGCTGGGGCTGGGGAGAAGGTGAAATCATCAATAACACCATCGAAACAACCACAGAATTCTCCGATTGTGTTGTGGTAATGGAAGAGGTAAACGGCACAAGCTCTAATATTGTGCTCCAACCCGGTATGTTTGAAGGTAAAGTAGAGGTGAAGAAAGTAACTGTCACCCATGAAGAAGCTGAGGGAGAGGGACCTCAACCGGGAGATGAGATTGTAGATTATCAAATTAACTATGCCGATACTGACTGGAATTTCTACGTAATGGGTTACACTCCGGTGGTAGTGAATGGTGTCCTCACATCAGAATTCCCCGGCGACTGGTATCAATATTTCATTGCCGACCTGATTCCTACGACTCCCGGAACAACCTATACAGTGACAGTCAACATGCGCACTTCTGCTCCGGCAACCCTTGGCTGCAATATGGGCTGGGGCTGGGGAGAAGGGGAAATCATCAACAACAGCCTTACAACCACAACAGAATTTAAAGATTGTGTAGCAGTTATGGAAAATGTTCAAGGGACAAGTTCTAATATTGTTCTCCAACCCGGTATGTTTGAAGGTGTAGTTGAAGTTAAGAGTGTGACTGTTTCCCATAAGGCCGGTGAAAATTCAATCAAATCAGTAGCTATTGACAACGGTGAAGAAATTATCTATAATCTTCAGGGAGTAAGAGTCGACCGTAATCATATGAACAGCGGCATCTATATTATCAACGGTAAAAAGACTTATATACGTCGTTAATTCATAAATCAGGAAGGGGGAGGAGTGATTCTCCCTCTTCTACAAAAATTCATAACGCATGAAAAAATCGTTACTTTTAACGCCACTACTTACATATTTCACTATCGTTCAAGCAGAGAATCCTTGTGTCCAGACATGTTTCACAACGGATCCGGCCCCTATGGTCCATGACGGCCGGCTTTATGTTTACACCGGTCATGATGAAAATAAGGCAGATTTTTTCTGGATGCAGGAATGGAGGGTTTATTCCACAGAAGATTTGGTGAACTGGACAGACCATGGTTCACCTCTGGCAATAGAAGATTTTGATTGGGGTGACGACCGTGCATGGGCTCCTCAATGTGTGGAAAGGAACGGAAAGTTTTATTTCTATGTGCCGCTTCATTCAAAACTTTCCGGTGCTATGGCAATCGGGGTTGCGGTAGGAGACAGTCCGACGGGGCCTTTTAAAGATGCAATCGGCAAACCGCTTGCCGACGGAAGCTGGGATTATATTGATCCAACATGTTTTATTGACGATGACGGGCAGGCATATCTATATTGGGGAAATCCGGAGATCTATTATGTCAGGCTCAATGAAGATATGATATCTTTTGACGGGGAGATTCAAAAAATCGAACAGACTGAAGAGAGTTTTGGAAAACCGGCTTTTTCGATAGAGGAAAAAAATAAAAAATATCACGGAACATATACCGAAGGACCCTGGTTTTATAAACGGAACGGTAATTATTATCTTTTATATGCGGCCGGGGGAATTCCGGAAAGAATTTCTTATTCCGTGAGCGATTCACCTACCGGGCCCTGGAAATTCATGGGTGATATAATGCCTTTATGCGACACTGGTTCCTTTACCAATCATTGTGGAGTCTGTGATTATGAAGGCAAGTCTTATTTCTTTTATCATACCGGGAATCTGCCAGGAGGAGGGGGATTTGGAAGAAGTTTCTGTGTGGAAGAATTCGAATATAATGCCGATGGAAGCTTCCCTGAGATATTGCCGACCAAAGAGGGAGCGAAAGCTGTTAAGGCATTTGATCCCTACAGACAGAATGAGGCTGAAACAATTGCCTGGTCGGAAGGTGTGACTACCGAACCTAATGATATCACCGGAGTTTATGTGAGCGATATACATAACGGTGATTTCATCAAGGTTGCAAATGTTGATTTTGGAGATAATTCCCCTGCGTCATTCAGTGCTGTTGTTGCATCAGCTTTGAGAGGAGGTAAAATAGAGGTCAGATTAGATTCAAAAGATGGCCATGTCATTTCCGAGATATCCGTGCCGCATACAGGGGGTTGGGAAAACTGGATTCAATTGGAATCTCCTGTTTCCGGTTTGTCGGATGGGATACATGACCTATATTTTGTTTTCACAGGAAGAAAAGGTCCCAAATTGTTTAATTTCGACAAATGGCAGTTCCATAAAGCAAATTAATTCATCATGAAATTTAATAGAATCTTTTTATTTTTTCTGACACTTGTTTCGGCTTTTAGGGCGTATTCCTGGCCCGGTATGGAAATGCCGGTTCTTCATGTAGATGGCCGCTATCTGAAGGATGATGCGGGAAATATAGTAAACCTGCATGGGTTTGGCCAGACGTATAGTCCCTGGTTTAATGAACAAGGGTCGAAATGGTCTAATTACGATGTAGATAAGTGTCTGGCCTATAATAAGGATTTGATAGACAAGATTATGGAAGCCGGATGGAAAGTTAATTTCCTGAGGTTACATATGGATCCCTATTGGTCAAACACTCCGGGAATGTCTACAACGGGTGAAAATGATATTTCCGCCTTTGACATGACAAGGTTCAGACAATATCTTTCAAGCGTATTCATCCCTATGGCTGAGTATGCTGTGTCAAAAGGTTTGTATGTGGTGATGAGACCACCGGGAGTTTGTCCTGAAAATATTGAACTTGGTGATGACTATCAAAAATACCTTAAGAAAGTATGGGGATATGTTTCCACAGAAAGAAAACTTGTCAATAATCCTCATATCATGTTTGAGCTGGCTAACGAGCCGGTTAATATAAAAGGGACTGATGGCGAATACCGTTCATGGGGCGATCCCAGTTTTGAAAATCTGACAGCCTATTTCCGGGAGATAGTCGACCTGATGAGAAATAATGGCTGCAACAATATTCTGTGGATTCCTGGCACGGGTTATCAGTCGCAATATGCAGGCTATGCCAAATATCCAATAAAGGGTGATAATATCGGTTATGCAGTCCATGTCTATCCGGGTTGGTATGGAAGCGATGCCATTGAACCGAGTCATGAACTTGGAGGTCAATACGGGGGTGGATTCAGTAAATTTTCAGAAGGATGGTCAAATCAGATATTGCCAATAGCAGAAAAAGCTCCTATAATGGTGACCGAAATGGATTGGGCACCATCCGTGTACAACGCATCCTGGGGAAAAAGCATAACCGGGAAAATGCTGGGAGAAGGATTCGGTGCTAATTTTAAGGTTATTGCTGACCGCACCGGTAATGTAAGCTGGATGATCTTTACGGGACCTGAACTCCTGGCACAATTTGATTCCTCTCCTTCAAATAATCAGAATAATACTTTCCTGACGGATCCGGAGGCATGTCCGTGGCCGGTATATCACTGGTTTAAAGAATATGCCGGAGATTCGTTGCCGGAGGTTTCTGATGTCAGAATTGGATTTTCTCCTTCATCCTCTTTTAACGGGGAGGTGATTACGGTTATGCCCGGTAGCGCACTTCATTGCGGATTGATAGGGGATAGCGGTAATGGTTATGAAATTTATCTTGCCGCAGATTTCTCAGCTGATGTTGCAAACACAAATATATTGGAATGGAAAGGGGGATATTTCATTGTTAAAAATCAGGGAGAGACAGATATAACTTTAAGTTATTCAGGTAATGGAAAGTCTGAGGTAAAAAAGCTCCATGTCGTTTCAACTCTTTTTCCTTTTGTGGAAGGACTTTTCAATCCCTCAATTTGGGAAACAGGAAGTTTTGATGAGACAACTCATGAAATAAAGACCGGAACCTATGGCTTTGCCGGCTGGACCTATTCCTCCGGCATCGATTTGTCTGAATCGGACTATCTTGTGGCGGAAATGGAGGGACAAAATAATTCCGGCGTTTCTTTCAGAGTTTTCGATATCAACAACTATTGGACTGATCCGGCAATGGCAGACTTTATCAACGGAATAGCCAGGTTCGACCTGAAGGCTTTATATTCTGATTCCGGGCGGAAATTAGACCCTTCGCATCTTTATATTATCGGCTTTTGGTCGACAGGGTCAGCTCCTTTCAGAATTTCAAAAGTATATTCAGAGGGTGGAAGTGCCCATGCAGAATACATTTATGACAATTCAAGAACTTTGGATGTGTATTCTATACAAGGAATTAAGATAAAAAGCGGGGTTACATATCATGAAGCCTTAAGTTCCTTGCCTCATGGAGTTTATATCATTGAGGGCAGAAAAGTTAAGATATAGTAGATAATATAAAAACATAACATCGGAAATTAAAATGAAACTCAATAAAAGGATAATTACAGTTTTGCTGGCCGCAAGCAGTCTCATGACAATAACAGCTCAAGATCCGAATTTTCATATTTTCCTCTGCATAGGTCAGTCAAATATGGAGGGTAACGCCCAGATAGAGCAGATTGACCGGCAGAATGTACCGGAAAATTTTAAAGTTTTTTCTACAGTTAAATATAATAATCCGCCGCGCAATCAGGGAGAATGGTATGTTGCGGTGCCACCCCTTGTAAGAGAGAATACCGGACTGACACCGATGGATTATTTCGGCAGGACAATGGTCGCCAATCTCCCGGAAGGTTATTCCGTAGGAGTGGTTCCAGTAGCAATCGGCGGTTGCCGCATTGAGCATCTTGATAAGGATTTCGATCCGGCCGATTTAGTAAATGAGGCAGACTGGTTTAAGAACTATATGCTGGCTTATGACAACGCTCCTTACAAGAGGCTAATCGAATGTGCCAAAGAGGCACAGAAAGCCGGAGTAATCCGTGGAATTCTATTGCATCAGGGAGAATCAAACAATGGGGATCAGCAATGGCCAGCAAAAGTGAAAAAGATTTATGATGATATTCTTGAGGATCTTAATCTTGATCCGAATTCAATTCCTTTGTTTGCAGGTGAGGTTGTGACAAGTGCGGAAGGAGGAGTATGCGGCGGAATGAACGGCATAATCAATACCCTCCCCAAAACTTTAGAAACGGCACATGTGGTTTCTGCGGCCAATCTTCCTCAGAAAGGTGACGGTTTGCATTTTACGTCACATGGATATCGGGTGCTCGGATGCAGGTATGCAGAGGCTATGTTAAACCTAATGGGGATAGAGGATCCGGTAATTGATTATGAAGAGGAGAAACCTTACACCCCGAACCCACAGCCTTCAGAAGGTGACTTTGTTTTTGATATGACCCGTTTTGTGCCGACGATATGGGAGAATGGGACGTTTGATATAGAGTCAGGTGCTTTCCATCCCGGTCTTTATGGATTCGGAGGGTGGGAGTTCGCCCAGCCTATAGATCTGTCAGGTTATAAATATATAGTTGCCGAACTTTCTCAAAATGAAATGGATGGTGTTGAATTCCGCATCTTCGACACGGCAAGTTATTGGGAGATTCCTTATTCAGCAAAGTTCGGCGGTGGCAAGCTGGTAGTGGCAGAACTTGATGGCATGATGAAAAATCTGAATACCGGTATAGTCCCGCTAAATACCGCTGAGATATATCGGGTAGGATTCTGGGGATATGGAGGCAATACAACATATATCAAGCAGGTTTTCGCCACTAATAATGATCCCTATAAAGATGCATCTGTTGCCTCACTGGAGAATGAGGCAATCGGATTTGCAGCTGTCTATGATATGTATGGACGGAGGATAGCTGAATCTATCTCCGATTGTGATTTGGAAAAGGGCATTTATATCTGCGGAGGGAAAAAATATTTGAAATAATCCACATCAATATATCCTCCCGGTTCTTTGGTGGCGTAATTATATATAGCAAATCTTTGTCCCATGAAGAATTTACGATAGTCATAGGTCATCTTGAAAGGCTTTCCGATCGGGAGCCAGTTTTTTCCGTCGAGGCTATATTCACAATAGGCGATATCTTTCCCAAGATTGAAATCGCCTTTAATTTTTAGGTAAATCGTATTGTTTTCAAGCGTTATCCGTTCTTCTATATCGTCTTTAACAGCTTCAATCCTTTTCTCTTTCCCTTTGAAAGTGACATCGGTGTTATGTTTTACGAGATATTTCTTGCCACCCTCATCCTTGATTGAGAGAAGTGTGGATGTTCCGTTGAAAGCGCCGAAACCGGCAACGTCCCCGTCATTCATTCCTGCAAGATCAATTTTGACTATACCCTCGCTTTCCGGACCCTCCATTCTTTGGCTGATAGTGTTTGGAGCATCATAAATACTTTCGGAAATCCGCGAGGTTTTTAGCCTCAGGAAGCCGGGACGTTCAGTTAGAGACCAAGCATCATTAACCGGGTTATGATTCCATTGCCAGTGGAATCCAAGTTTCTCGGTGTCGAAATCATCTGATCTGACAAGCTTAGTAGGGCTGTCTGATTTTTTGATATAGCTTACTGATGAAGGCACCTTCCCGTTATTGCCGATTACGGGCCATCCGTCTTCAAACGCCACAGGGCTCAGAGTAAGTATTCTTCCGACTGCATCGTGGTCTTGGAATATCATTGCCCAAATGTTTCCATCAGTGTCATCAACCAATGTGCCTTGTGCCACATAGGGGAATCCCATGAATTTGTCGTTCATGACTTCTTTCCTTTCATAAGGCCCCGTTATGTTTTTAGAGCGGTAAACCAATTGTCTTCTGGGACCCCCGGCAGGCCAGTTGATAATCATTAAATAATAGTAATCATCGTATTTCACGAGTCTGCTTCCTTCGTGAAGCCCTTTTGTTTCATCATCCATTCTGACGATTATATCATTGAAACCGTCTTCTTTAATATCTTTAAGATCGGGATTAAGTTCCGTGAGCCTGATGTCTCCTGATCCATATGTAACATAAACTTTGCCGTCATCTTCAAAAAATAAAGAACAGTCATGGAAAAAGGGGAGACGTGAATAAAGTTCCCAGGGACCTTCCGCTTTATCGGCTGTGTATAAGAAAGATTTCCAGGGTTCATCATTAGCTACAAAAAGGGCATAGAACTTTCCGTTGTGATATTTCAAGGATGTAGCCCATTGACCATTGCCGTATGATGTGCCTTCCATTAAATCGTAACGGGGGGTATCTTCTATCCTGTCAAAAATATAGCTTATAACCTCCCAGTTCACCAAATCTTTGGATTTCATAATAGGACCTCCCGGCATAAGGTGCATAGTAGTTGTCACCATATAAAAATCATCGCCAACCCTGATAACATCCGGGTCCGGAGTGTCGGCCCAGATAAGTGGATTATTGAAAACGCTTTGTTCTCCTTCAGTGATTATTTTTTTATCATTTGATTTGCATGAGAAGAACGCGACAGACAAAACGAATGAAAAAAGAGTAAAAAGAAATCTATAGACCATTGGATGAAAAATATTATAAAATAGAGGATTATAAACAGGTTTACAAAGTTAATCAAACATCTTCATATTACATAAGAATTTGACTGCAAATTGGAATCCTCCCTTAAATACCAAATTTTCAAATAAAGACATTCAATTAGACTAATGATTATATAAATCTTACATACGTTGTCCTTGTCTTCTTATTTTAAAAGATGGATTAACCCACGATTCAAATTCAAATGCTATATCTAAGTACTCCAAATCTACCGAAGATCCCTTATCTTTATTTAAGAGAAGATTATGTGGGATAACAAAATTATGATCTACTATTTTGATAAGATATGTAAGAAGGGAATGAATGGTATTGAAAATCAGCTACTTTTTCCGGATGGGAAAATTTAATTACCTTTACAGTGACGAATCCATTATTCATAGAGATGAAGAAATTATTAATTTGCTTTGTTGTGCTGATACATTTGCTTTCCATAGGTGCACAACAAACGGTCCCGGGAAATCCTGAACAGAATGACGATAATAGAAATGAAGTTGTCGAAGATTCAATAGATTATAATTCTTTTTGGAACTATAATTTCCAATTTAACGGGTCAACAATCGGAAGCAGCAGGATACTTCCGGATTTCGAAAATGAGGAGGTTAAGATTCTGAATTTAGATCCTGTCGACAATAAAGAGAAAAATGCATTTTTTTCCATGCTTGATATGGAAAAAGGAAAATTCAGGAATACGGTTTTTTCATTAAGGATTGACTCCTTAACCACCTATTTTGTTAATTTCCTTCGTGCCGATCAATTATATAATGATTTTATTTTTTATGGGAACGGAACCGATTTGAAAATAAGGGACTACGAAGAAAACGTTTTTCATAATGTCTCTCTTGATTCCATCCCGCATCCTTACTATGAACCGGAATATTTTAATTTCACCTCCTCTGAGAAATGGCTTAATTTAGGCGAACCGATAGTGGCTGAATGGCTAAGCGAGAAGGATGGTAATGGTTTGGGATTAAGACTATGGCAGATAGGCTCACCATATAATGACTATTATACATTCAACTCACCGGTGCCCCAGACCGATTTATCTCAGGAAAAAGATTCAATTGAAATCACAACACGTCCCAGTCTGATGGTACGTCAGAATGGAATCAACGGAATAAATTCCCCATTTATAAGTGTTGTCGAACCGATAATTGATAAACCTATGGTAAAAGCTGTGACATTGTTATTTTCTGACCCAAATCACAGCGTCCTAAAGGTAAACCTGGAAAAGGGAATAACCGATTTTGTTATAGTCTCAACCGATGGCAGTCCTATTGTTACAGATGGATTCCGGTTTAAAGGGGCCGGGGGAATCATCCGCACGAACAGAGGACAGGTATCCGATTTATATCTTGTGAACGGGACTGAACTGAAAACCGGGAAATATGAACTTATTTCAGAAACTCCCCAATCAGTCTCGAAAAGATTTCACATCAGAAAAAGACAAAGGTAAACTAAAATCGCAATTTACCTATTCTAGATATTGAATTCTCATCAATGCCTTTAAAATTGGCTTGCATTTTCGCGAGGTATCGATGGATAAAGCTCATTCCACCAAGTGGGATCATCCTGAAGATATTTTGCAAACCAGGCGAAGATTGTATCCTGCCATTTCTGTCTTTTCTCATTGTCCAGAATATGATGGTTTTGATCTGTGACCTCAACCAATGCAGTGTCTTTACCAAGTAATTTTAATGCCGTAAACATCTGGATGCTTTCTGCCGGTGGCACATTCGTATCGCCGTCACCATGGAGGAATAGAATCGGTGTGTTAACCTTATCAGCATTGTATAAAGGACTTTGTTTTACATATAAGTCGGGATTTGTCCAGGGATAGCTTTCTGCCATAGAAACTTCACTATAGGAATAACCCCAATAACCATTGCCCCAATAACTGGTATGGTCGCTTATACCTGCATGGGAGATTGCTGCGGCAAAAATATCAGAAACAGTCTGAAGATATTGGGTCATAAATCCCCCGTAAGATGCACCTATGCAACCAATCTTTTCCTTGTTGATCCAAGGATTGTCTTCAGCCAATTTAGTGGTGCCTTCAATTATATCTCTTGCAACCCCTTCACCGGCTGTGTTGACATGACGTGACGCGAATTCCTGTCCGAAACCGGTAGCCCCTGAAGGATTAAGAACATAAACCACATAGCCTTGACTGGCATAGAGATGATGGGGATAACGTGTGGCAAAATTCCTGCTTGTCGGGGAACAGCCACCATAATAATTTACAATCAGAGGATACTTTTTTGCGGGATCAAAACCGGGAGGAAGATAAAGTCTTCCGTTAATAGTGTCGCCATTGGAATTGACAAAATCCCAATCCCGCACTTCCGCCAAAGCAACCTCCGATAACAGTTCATCACCGGTGGACCCTATTTTAGAAAAGATCGGCTTATTCTTCACAAACTCAAATGAATAAAGGTTGTCGGGATTAATCGACGACTCCCCGATAAAGGCTCCATTACCTCCCAGTGATGCAAGAGAATATTTCTTTACAATCTCTTCCGGAACCTCTAAATTTGTAATCATGCCCGATTTCGGATCATAATTGAATAAGGAGACCAGATCTTTATCTTCAGCAGAGAAGTATATTTTGCCGTCAGCTTTGTTCCATATAAAAGATTGCACTGAAGGATTAAATTCTTTTGTGAAAGGTTCGATTTCTTTTGTTGTAAGATCCATAAGAAAGAGTTCTCCTTCAGTCATATTCGGGATTTTCCCTTCCGGTAAATTCAATCCTATCCCATTTAAGGCTTCCGGGGATCCCATAATCACAATTTTTGAGGCGTCGGGAGAATAAAGAGCGCCATTTACAAAACCATCTTCAAAGACAAGGGTATCTATTTTGCCCGACTTGAATTCATAATCATACAGAGAGAAGACAGTTGTGGGTCTTTTTTCCAGGCGGTTTCTCATGCTCATGAGTAGAAGCCTCTGACCGTCGGGACTCACATCCATCAAGGAAATATTGCTGTTGCCGAACGTAAGAGGACGATAGATGCCTGTTTTTATATCATAGACGGCTAAATTATATCTGTCTCTCCATCCATCCTGACGGTCTTCGGGATGAGCAATTCTATAAATTTGGGAATCTTCTTTAGGCCCGGAGGTTTTAAGTTCATAAAACAGACAGCTGTTATCGGGAGAAATTATAAAATCCCCTTCCGGGATATTTTCAGCAAACACGGATTCGGAAAGAGTCTGAGGATCTAAAGTGATGATTGAGACCTTCCCTGAATTTGAAGTTTTAGTGTTCCAGAGAACATCCTTATCCTCCATCCATTGATATCCTTCCTGTAAGTTTTGTATAGTATGACCGTCTTTCATGCTGATGAGCTTCAACGATCTATCCTTGTAATTTTCCGGCGCGGTAAGGGTTGATTCAAGAAGAGCAAATTTTCCAGAAGGAGAAACTTTGACTTCATCGAAATGGGTGGTGTAAAGAACATCATCGAGAGTATAAGCTCTTTTTTCTCCAACGGGAAGATTATAAATATAATCGGAAGATGGAGAAGATAAAGAAAAACTTATTGTATCTTTTTCTCCTGGGAGTGTGAGAACTTTAACCGTTATATCATAAGTGCCCGGTTTAAGGGTTAATTTAGGGGAATTTTCTTTCCCGTTTAGCAAAATCTTATAGTTCTCATTGCCTTTAACGGAAACATCAATGTTTGCAAAACGGGAATTTTTGACCGGTATGGTAATGAAATGTAACTGAGCTGTTTCCTCATCACCTAATATCATAACTGAGTCACCGGGCACCGCAGAAAGGATATTGGTGTTGGCAGGAAGGTCAAGAAAAGATTTCGGATTAAAATTCTTATTAAAAATATCGATTGAATCAACAAGAAGAGGGGAGGGCAGGTTTAGGGGACCCCGATAAGTTATTGTGTTAATGTCTATATTAGAAGCAGGGGCTATTCCCGCACCTGTCAAAAGCAACAAAGAATATAAAAAAAGTTTGTTGAGAGCCATAAATAATATTTTTTTATTGTCGCTAAATTACAAAAAGATTCGAGAAGTCAGAATACTTTATGTCTATTTATTTATCAGTCTCAAAGAAATAACAAAATTTGTGATTCTTTTATGAAGCTGAGTAATGAGACTTGAGTAAATAAAAAATTATTAATAACTTTGAGAATAAATTTTATATAAAGCATATGAGCAAAATAGTAACCCTCGGCGAAATTATGCTGCGTCTTTCGCCGGCTAATTTCCATAGGTTTATTCAAGTGGATAACTTTGATGTTATTTGGGGAGGAGGCGAGGCAAATGTGGCAGTAAGTTGTGCCAATTTCGGACATAATGCATATTTTGTCACCAAGCTTCCTAT
>JAFLTN010000280.1 GCA_022510445.1 Muribaculaceae bacterium
CAAGGCGGGAGCCAAGCGGAAGTTGGAGCGGAAGCGGGGTGAAAGCCAAGTGGAAGCGATAGCGGAAACGGGGTGAAAGTCGAGCGGAAGCAAAAAGCGGAAACGAGGCGAAGGCCGAGCGGAAGCGATAGTGGAAGCGGGGCGGAAGCCAAGCGAAAGCAAAAAGCGGAAACGAAGCGAAAGCCGAGCGGAAGCGACAGGAGGGAAAGAGAAAAATAGAGTTCTTTGAGGTTTTTGAGCAGCTTAGTTTTTATCCGCTCTTTTTAATAAGAGCGATTTCAAAACAATACCTTTGAGATTCGAGCGAAAGATTTATAAACAAACATTATAATTTTTACAATGGAGAGTTTGATCCTGGCTCAGGATGAACGCTAGCGGCAGGCTTAACACATGCAAGTCGAGGGGCAGCGGGGATTTGTGCTTGCACGAATCGGACGGCGACCGGCGCACGGGTGCGTAACGCGTATACAACCTACCCTCAACAGGGGGATAACACTGAGAAATTGGTACTAATACCCCGTAATATCAGAAGAGGCATCTTTTTTGGTTGAAAGTTTCGGCGGTTAAGGATGGGTATGCGTTGTATTAGGTAGTTGGTAGGGTAACGGCCTACCAAGCCGACGATACATAGGGGGA
>JAFLTN010000281.1 GCA_022510445.1 Muribaculaceae bacterium
GTGATAGAATACGGCAAGAAGGATATAGTGAGACATCCGCTTGTGCAAAGGATAGTGGATGCCTACGAGAAGAGGGAGAAAGATGAGGACGCCCCGGACGCTTCGCTACCGCTTCGCGAAAGTTGAAAGTTTAAAGCGAATAGTAATTTGAAGGGAGAAGGTTGGAGGGAAGGGAACCCGCCTTCGGCAGACAAAACTTGCTTTCGGAAGGAGGGGAGGGAAGGTGGGAAGGGAATGGAGCGGAGGCTTCCAGCCTCCAAAAGCGAAAAAGGATGGAAAGTTGGAGGGATGGGAGATTTAATTTTAAAAAGATAGAGGAGAATCATAGACAATGGCTAAGATAGGCGACAGAGTGAGGTTTCTGAATGCAACGGGTGGCGGTTTGATAACCAGAATTGACGGTAAAACAGTGTATGTGGAAGACCAGGATGGTTTTGAATCGCCGGTGCTCCTGAAGGATGTGGTGGTGGTGATGCCGGCAGGGCATGAAGCCGCCATCAAGGGAAGCAATATCATGTTCGACCAGAAAGCCTTCGATGCCGGACGGGAGTCAAAAAATACTGATGGATCTAAAGGTGAAAAAGGGCTTGATGATCTTGCGGGCATTAAAGGTTCGGAAGAGAAAGAAGAACC
>JAFLTN010000282.1 GCA_022510445.1 Muribaculaceae bacterium
GACTACGGCAACACCTTCTGAAATTTTTGAAGGCACCGTAGAAAGTAAACAAATGTTTGCGGTAAAACTACCGCAACTTTTTATTATATTTGCGGTAAAATTATTGCAAATGTAATTTTGTATGGAAGAATTGTTGGCTCAGTATAGAATAATGCTTGAAAACACTCCTATGGATTTTTTCAGAGAAAAACATGAGGAGATTAATTGGAATGTAAGGATTCTTGGCATTTTAGGACAAAGAGGAGTGGGGAAATCCACATTGATTCTTCAGCATATAAAGAAGAGAGGCGATATTGCCAACACATTATATGTTCAGGCAGACGATATATATTTCGGAGGCCATACGCTTTTGGAACTTGCAAAAGAATTTTATGCCCACGGGGGAAAGGAATTATACATCGACGAGATTCACAAATACAAGGAATGGAGCCGGGAGATAAAAATGATTTATGATCTTTTGCCTAAATTGAAAGTGGTGTATTCCGGTAGCTCTCTCCTTGCTTTAAAAAAAGGTGGAGCAGATTTAAGCAGAAGAGTGATAGAATATCATCTTCCGGAATGGTCGTTTCGAGAATTCCTGAATCTTAATAACAATTGGAATCTGAAAGCCTCCTCCTTAGAAGAGATTAT
>JAFLTN010000283.1 GCA_022510445.1 Muribaculaceae bacterium
TATCCGATTGCGACATTGGAAATGATTCCATTGTTGTCAGGGACACAGATTGAGCGGACACCAGCTCCAAGACTCTGAAGTTCTACACTGGCTCCGGTAGAATTTGTTAGGGTATATAACGTCACCACCCCATGCGGAGTGGTGACGTCGTATGAATTAATTTTTATCATCAACTACGAAAGTTTACGAGCGCCATCTGATATTACCACATCGATAACCCGTGGTTCATGACCGAATTTTTTTGCAAATTTTTCTTTTGCAGAGGCAATAAAAGCATCATACTTCTCATCCTTAACAAGATTGATAGTACAACCGCCAAAGCCTCCACCCATAATACGAGAACCGGTCACTCCCATTTCGCGAGCTATATCATTCAGATAATCAAGCTCTACACAGCTCACTTCATAATCCTTGGAAAGACCTTCGTGAGTTTCATACATGCGGGCACCTACAGTTTCATAATCGCCATTCTTAAGAGCTTCACACACATCAAGCACACGTTGTTTTTCTCCAATCACGTAACGAGCACGCTTGTAGTCTTCCTCCGATATTTTATCTTTCACTTTTTCAAGATCCTCAAAAGAGGCATCACGAAGCGTTTCCACTCCAATAGTAGCAGCGACTCTTT
>JAFLTN010000284.1 GCA_022510445.1 Muribaculaceae bacterium
AAGAAACCAGAAATTTTGATAGATAATTTTGTAACTACCAATAATCCAATTCTATTGAAGATTGATTTGCCGCACTTATTTTATGGAAAAGCCAGAATCTTTCATATAGCGAAGACGTTCTTCTTCTCTATGTTTTTTCTCATAACAAAACCCCGAAAGTTGTTTGTCTAACTTTCGGGGTTCATATCAAATTGGGTGTTTTTTATTATTTATTAGCTAATTATTTGATTTTCAAGCAATTGCCTGCTTTTTGATGCAGTCTTGGCAACTATGCTTATATCAAGGAGTTGCAGCTTAAAAGGTTCAACCTCGCTTCCGACTCTCCCGAGCCTTCCCATACTCCAATATTGGGCGTTATCCTGTTCGCAAAAACAGCATAACAATATATTACATCATAGCGGCAATTTGATTTTCCACAGCTTTTTTGATGAAAGAATTAATTGAAACTCCCGCTTTCTTTGCAAGCGAAGCTACCTTTAAATGCATATCAGGTGTAAGGCGAACATTAAGCTGTCCTGAATAAGACTTGTGAGGCTCTTTCCCTTGCTCGGCACAAATCCTTAAATAATCTTCCACAGCTTCTTCAAAATCTTGTTTCAGT
>JAFLTN010000285.1 GCA_022510445.1 Muribaculaceae bacterium
ATCGTCGGCTTGGTAGGCCGTTACCCTACCAACTACCTAATGGTACGCGAGCCAATCCGATACCGATAAATCTTTCAATTATCCATCATGCAATGAATAATATTACGGGGTATTACGCGGCGTTTCCACCGACTATCCCCCTGTACCGGGCATGTTGCTCACGCGTTACTCACCCTTTCGCCGGTCGCCGCCAAAGTGTTGCCACCTCGCGCTGCCCCTCGACTTGCATGTGTTAAGCCTGCCGCTAGCGTTCATCCTGAGCCAGGATCAAACTCTTCTTTGTATATTCTTACATTTCTCAGCTCTCTCCTGACACCCTTGATCTCAAAAGAAATCAACGCTCTCGTTTCTTGTTCTCGGTACTTGCTTCTTGTACTTAGTCTTTCAGTATTTTCAATGATCTTTTGTTTTTCCGTTCGGTTTCATTCCAAACGGGCTGCAAAGGTAAGCACTTTTTTCTTTCCAACAAACTTTTTTCATGTTTTTTTCAAAAAAATCCCCAACTAGCCTGGACTTTTTTCACTTCGGCACGTTCTTATGGTCCATGATGTTGAATAATTCCGGGCCAACGACTACCTTTGCGGACACAATAGAT
>JAFLTN010000286.1:0-346 GCA_022510445.1 Muribaculaceae bacterium
CAGCTTGCGCGTATCACCCACCAGTATTCCCGCATCGGACGTATTCTCGATGGCCTGAGCGGAGATATCTGGTTTGCAGCAATTTATGCAGCGATATGTCTGCGTGAAAATGTAACAAGCGAGTTCTTTTCACATCATCATTGGGTAATCTGGGTTGCTGCCGGTGTCACAGCTTTTTTTCATGCCACCCAGGCTGCAATGGCCGATTATTACCGTCAGTTTCATCTCTTTTTCGTAAAGGGAAAATCCGGAAGCGAGCTTGACAATGCCGCGGAACTGTGGGAAAAATACCATGCCTTGAGCTGGAAGAAGAATTTTTGGCAGAAGCTGGTATTGATGTTTTATA
>JAFLTN010000286.1:356-587 GCA_022510445.1 Muribaculaceae bacterium
GAAGCTTCGCAAAGTGCTCAGGCAAAAATACGGCGACGAGATTCCGGCTCCCCTCAGAGAGAGATTCCGGAAGCAGAGCAAGCCGCTGATGAAGTATACCAACATGCTTTCGTTCAACACCCGCACAATAGCTCTCTTCATAGCAGTCCTTGTATTTCAGATGCCTTGGCTGTATTTCGCATTCGAGCTCACGGTGCTCAACATTATGCTTATATATATGATGTGGCGCCA
>JAFLTN010000287.1 GCA_022510445.1 Muribaculaceae bacterium
AGTTGTGGAAAAATTTATGGAGGTGGTTAAAGATAGCCTCGCTCATGGTGAAAATGTTTATTTGCGTGGTTTCGGTTCTTTCATTGTTAAAACGCGTGCTGAAAAAACCGCTCGTAACATTTCAAAAAATACAGCGCTGATTATCCCGGCTCACAAAATCCCGGCTTTCAAGCCTGCTAACACTTTCAAGGAAGAGGTGGCTAAATAATTTTTAATCTCTCTTTCTTATAATTTAAAAGAAACCGCAAAAAAGATTTGCGGTTTCTTTTTTGGTTTAATTCATTCTATTAAAATCTGATACTTTGCAACTTGGCGGTTGCTCTCAGGAATAAAAGAAGAATAGAGGAAGAATACTTAGTATTTTTTTTGAAAAAGTAATGAACCTTTTATATTTATATGAGGTTATAATATTGAATTAAATATTAAGTAAAATCTAAAAAATTATAATTATGGAAAAAGATTGCTGTTGCAAAAGAAAACATTCTTACCATTTTCATTTAACTGAGGTGGCTGAAGATAATAAAATTAAAGACGTATTTGGCTTTAATTTCGGTGGTCATCATGACCTCAAGGCTATGGTTGAAGAC
>JAFLTN010000288.1 GCA_022510445.1 Muribaculaceae bacterium
AATCTAACTAACATAAATTTAAAGATTTAGATTGAAGGCAAGATATCAACCTTACCTTCAATCTCTTGTTTTACAATGAATAATCAAATGGCACGTTCACAGCTCACACAGCGAGGTGAAAGATAGTCACGTCCCATACCACCTTCATTTGCAGGACAACCTGCTGCATAAGATCCAGTGGGAGCATTTTTGGCTACCATTTTAGGTGATTTGTACTCTTTCATGATTTTAATGAGTTTTTTATTTTGCCTACGTCCTTTCAAGCGATTCGGCTTTTTCTTTATGATATCTTTTCTGCTTTAAACCAACAAAGGGGATCAGATGCCTTAATAGCTACTCCATATTTGGTCTCGACTAAGTGTCTAATTTTATTCCCTGTGCCGGGCATATTTGGTCCGTAAGCCAGCATTTCTACTTCTATTCCGGAAGGGAGGTAACCTTCATTAGTTTCTATAGGGCATGTTGAGGTGTATCGATATACGTCCATGTAAATTATATAAAAGAAATTATTAATATAATCAATATAGCAATGAAGGCAACCAAGACCAATACCGCAATTGTTGCGTTTTTATCCCATTTTTGG
>JAFLTN010000289.1 GCA_022510445.1 Muribaculaceae bacterium
CTGAATTCCTTCGCCTGGTGGACGGATACTACAATCCCAACGTGTTTGTGGAACCCCTTAAGTGAAAGTTTAAAGTTGAAAGTTGAAAGTTTAAAGTTGGAGAGTAATGGAGCGGAGGCTTCCAGCCTCCAAAAGCGCAAAAAAGGTGGGAGAGAAATGGAGCGGAGGCTTCCAGCCTCCCACAGCTAAAGAAGGAAAGAAAAAAAAGCTGTCAGATGACAGCTTTTTTTATTCTTTCGAGGACCTTCAAAAGTTCAGATCGGGGCATACCTACATTGAGCCGCATAAATCCCTCGCCTTCCCTTCCAAACATGGCTCCGTCGTTGAGGGCCACACGGGCTTTATTGACAAACAGGTCCACGAGTTGCTCCTGCGTCAATCCCAGGCCGCGGCAGTCAAGCCAAACAAGGAAGGAGGCATCGGGTCGCAATGCCTTGATACCCGGAAGATTTTCCCGACAGTATGCTTCCACGGTCTCGATGTTTTCCTCCACATAGCGGAGCATCTGCCGGCGCCATTCATGCCCGTGGCGATAGGCTGCACATGTGGCGACAAAAGAGAAGTCGGACGCCTCGTCGAATTC
>JAFLTN010000029.1:0-22837 GCA_022510445.1 Muribaculaceae bacterium
ATATAAAGTTCAAACAAAAATACAATCATAAAAAAGTTGGGAAGACAGATTGTGAAGTAGTAATATATGAATCATTTCCTTCAATAGAACTCTTCTTCTTTTATTATTTTGAAAATTCAACAGCAGAAAAAACTAATTCGGGATTAAAAAAATGGTTAAACCATAAATGCGGATATGAACCAACAACAAAATTTTTAATTTCTCATTCTTTGCATGAATTATTAACATGTAAAGGAGGTAACTTAGGAAATGCAATCAAAAATTCAAAATTATCACTAAGTTCAAGAATAGATGGCAATTTAAATTGTAGTTATTCAGAAATTGGCTATTTAATTGAATCATTAGGTTTAAAAAAGATTAATCCTTAAGTGAAAAATTTCGACTACATAAAAGATTTGGGTATTGATACCATTTATCGGTATTGCGATAATGCAGAGGAATTCCAATATACCAATCCTGATATTAGTGCCGTAAATGCGAGGCGTGCATTGGAAAGCATGGTGCGTGCCATCTATGGCATGAAAAACATTCAAATACCCGATCGAACCTCATTGTTTGAATTGGTGGATGGCGAACCGTTCAAGGAATTCATCAACAATGATGATGTGATGCGTGCCATCCATTATATACGTAAAGTTGGTAATAATGGTGCCCATGTTGGAAATGTAAGTCGAAAAGAGTCTTTCTTTGCACTACTTAACCTCTATAATGTGATTTCGGCAATTTTGCTGAAATTCGAAATCATTCAGACAGTCAAACCGTTTGACAAGTCTCTGATACCAAATACTACCGTCACTCCGGTTGAACCTGAGAAACTTCCCAAAGTTATAAATCCCCTACCGGCTGCCACCGAAATCATTATTGAATCAAATCAATCGGTCGCTTCCTTACCCACGCCTTTCACAGAAGCCGAGACACGCAAACTTTTCATCGACCTGATGTTGAAAGAAGCAGGATGGGATGTGTTAACTACCGATGGGATGGTAAAACCTTTGAAAGCATGTGTCGAGGTAGAACTTGAAGGCATGCCAAACCCCAATGGGAAAGGCTATGCGGATTATGTGCTGTTCGGAAGTGATGGCAGACCTCTTGCCGTGATAGAAGCTAAACGTACATCTCTTTCACCAATCAAGGGAAAGCATCAGGCAGAACTGTATGCCGACTCCCTTGAAAAGCAATATGGAAGAAGACCCGTAATATACTATACAAATGGGTTTGAGAACTGGATTATTGACGGTTTGGGTTATCCCCCGAGAAAACTTTATGGGTTCCATACCGCTGATGATTTGGAATTACTTATTCAGCAACGCAACAGACACAATATAACTGACTTTTATGTCAATCCTGAAATCACTGACAGGGCATACCAAAAGATGGCCATAAAAGCAGTGTGTGAACATTATAACAAGATGCACCGCAAAGGTCTGTTGGTGATGGCTACCGGTACCGGCAAGACTCGTGTCGCCATCTCTCTTGTTGATGTATTGATAAGAAACGGATGGGTCAAGAATGTACTGTTTCTGGCCGACCGCAAAAGTCTTGTGAAACAGGCAAAAAGAAATTTTGTAAAACTGTTGCCCAATACCACAGTCTGTGAACTGAGCGATAAGAGCGGTAATCCCGATCCCAATGCAAGGATAGTATTCTCGACTTATCAGACCATGATAAACTACATTGATACAGAGAATAAACTGTTTTCTGTGGGACATTTCGATCTGATTATAATTGATGAAGCACACAGGTCGATATTCGGTAAATATGGCGCTATCTTCAATTATTTTGATGCAATGATGGTCGGTCTTACAGCCACACCACGCGATCAGGTTGACCGAAGCACCTACGATATCTTCGAAATGGAACAGGGAGAACCTAATTATGCTTATGAACTCGAAGAAGCGGTGGCAGACGGATATCTGGTTAATTACAATATCTTAAAGAGGGGTACTCTTGTTCTGAAAGACGGTATTAAATATGATGATCTCTCAGAAGAAGAAAAAGACCAGATGGATTCAATATGGGAGTATGAACTGGCAAAAAGTCTAACTTCTCCGGTTTCCCCGACTTCAATTCCAATGGCCGCAGAACCGGCAGAGGATTATGGGAAAAGCATACCCAATACCCCCACTCCGCGAAATATAGAAGCAAACGAGATTTTCAGTTACATATTCAATGAAAAGACAATCGACCTTGTGCTTCAAACCTTAATGAATGAGGGCCTCAAAGTGCAAAGCGGTGAGAGAATCGGGAAATCCATCATATTTGCCTATAACCATAACCATGCCGAACTGATCGTAAAACGTTTCAATACCTTATATCCTGAATACGGTCCTACATTCTGTGCCTTGATAGATAACAGGGTTGATTATGCACAGGATCTCATCGACAAGTTTGAAGTCAGGGATGGCGACCCGCAGATCGCTGTGTCTGTAGATATGCTTGATACAGGTATTGATGTGCCTGATGTATTGAATTTAGTGTTCTTCAAGCGAGTGAGAAGCAAGATTAAATTCATGCAAATGATAGGCCGGGGTACACGTCTGTCTAAGAATATATTCGGAGAGGGTAAAGACAAAAAAATTTTCTATATTTTCGACTGGTGCAGGAACTTTGAATACTTTGATGAGCATGGAGAAGGACAAGAAGCGAATATCACAGTTTCTTTAACGGAAAGATTGTTTGGTTTACAAGCAGAAATCGCCTTCCATCTTCAACATCAACAGTATCAGGAAGATCCGGTTACTAAAAATTTGCATGACAGTTTAAAGAATTCGCTTAAGGATCAGGTAAGCAAACTTTCTGACGATCATATAACAGTACGTGCCAAATGGGAAAATGTCAGCATTTTTAAATTTGCTGATGCATGGCAATATATTTCAGAACTTGATGTTTTGACTTTGAAAGATGACATCGCTCCCCTTATCCCTAAGAATACACTTGATGAAAATGCAAAGAAATTTGACATTCTTGTTTTATTGATTGAATTAAGTCTTTTAGATGATGGAGTCACCAATGCTACAAGAAGTGTGCAAAAAGTACAGGCTATTGCAAACAATCTGCAGAATAAAGCCACGTTGCCACAGGTTCAGGCAAAGATGGCTATCATCAAAGAAGTTACAGATTCTCAATCATGGGAAAATGTTTCTATCGAATGGCTCGAAAAAGTAAGGGTTGAACTGCGAGACCTTGTGAAATTCCTGATGGGTGATGATAACAAGCGGTTTGTCATTGATATTGATGATGTTGTTATCAACGAAGGAGAAGCCGAGGGGGTTATGCCACGTGTAAGTTACAAGCAAAGAGTTATGTATTTCTTAAGAGAAAATCAAAACCTTACGGTATTAAGAAGAATACATAACTTGGAGCAACTTACGGAAAGCGATGTAAAAGAATTGGAAAGAATACTGTGGCAAGAATTAGGCAACAAAGAAGATTACGACCGTCATACATCAAATCTGATGTGCGGTTCCAATGTAGCGGCCTTCATCCGTAGCATCATCGGAATTGACAGGAAGAAAGCGGTGGAACAGTTCAGCGATTTCATTTCAAATGCCGAATTAAATTCCGAACAGGAAGATTTCTTAAGCACAGTTATCAATTATGTATGCGAAAACGGTGATATAACGCGTGAGATTGTTGCCAATGAATCACCTTTTGACGAGCAGTTGGCCGTAGTCTTCACAGACTACCTTCCACAACTCGCTAAATACATAAACAAGATTCATACCGTAATCATACCACAAACCGCATAATGGAAATTAGAAAATTTTACTAAAAATATAATATTGTTATAAGGAATTTAGTTGTCAGGGGGCTATTTTGAAGGCTTCGAAGGAGGTGGAATAGTCTGGGCTGAGGAGCGCGAGTTTGATGGCATGACTGAATTTTACCGATTTGCCGGTGGCTTTATCTTTGTCGGCATATTGTTGTGAAGCGAGGACAACTGTGTCCACACCGAGTCTTCGGTTGATTTCATCAATAGCTTCCGATATGGTTCGGTATTTTTTACTCAATTCATGATTATATTCAAAGAGGTCAGGCTGGATTGCACGGGCAGAGGAGATGTCAGCCACCATCACTCCGGCTCTTTTATAGTGGATGCCGGGCTTGAAGATTTTCGAGAGGATGCAGAGAGCGGCACGGACTATCTCGGTTGTAGTGTTGGTAGGAGTCGTGAAGACAAACGAGGCGCTGTTGGAATATTGAGTAAGATCCTCACGGAAAAAATTTGACTGGAGAAAGAGTGTGACCATTGCGCAGACGGAACCCTGTTTCCGAAGTTTCAAGGCACAGCGGGCCGCATAGTTGGCCACATGAGCCTCCAGTTGTGGAGCCTCTGTAATCATTCCGGGAAAGCTCCGGCTTGTGACGATAGTCTGTTTCTTCTTTCCGTCCATTTCATCCACCGGAATAACATCATTACCTCGTAGCTCGAGCCATATCCTTTCTCCCGGAACATGAAATTTAGATTTTATCCATGACCTGGATTTGCAGGTAAACTCATAGGCTGTAGTGACTCCGTAGAACTCCAGTTTGCGGGCAATCCTCCGTCCGATTCCCCACACATTTTCGGTGGGGAAAAGCTTCAAAGCCTTTTCCCTCTGGTCGTCGGTGGCGATGAAACAACATTTATTATAAGCGGGATAGTTCTTGCCGAATCGGGCAGCCATTTTTGCAAGCGTCTTGGTGTGAGCTATACCTATGGTGATAGGTATGCCGGTCCATTTCTTTACTTTGGCAGCTAACTTCTCACCCCAGATCTTAAGGTCGAAACGATCCATTCCGGAGAGATCGAGGAAAGCTTCGTCGATAGAATACTGATGAAGCACCGGCACGTCTTCGCGGATGGCAGCCATCACTCTTGAAGACATATCGGCATAAAGCTTATAATTGGAAGAGAACGCCGTTATCCCGGAGTTAGGGAATTGTTCCAGCATCTGGTAATAGGGGATTCCCATCCTGACACCGATTTTTTTAGCTTCTTTTGAGCGAGCCACGACACATCCGTCGTTGTTAGAGAGCACAACGAGAGGTTTCCCTTCCAGATCAGGCCGGAAAACACGTTCGCAGGAACAGAAAAAATTATCGCAGTCAACGAGAGCCCACATAGACATACAAATTTAAGAAAGTAATTTTAACGGCAGCCCGTATTTAACATTTGAAATAAACTTTAACATTGGACTGCAAGAATAAGATCCGGACCTATGGAGTTTCCGCATTTACAAAAATTGGAGAACGGTATCTAATTATTTAAATTTGCATTAATGAAAGAAATTGAAATATACAGCGGAGATTTCAGCGGAGAACTTGCCCTGAAATATGCAGACAGCGGAATATTTTGCGGTTTTCCGTCGCCGGCCCAGGATTATATAGACCGCACATTAAATTTTAATGAAGACATAATCAAGCATCCGGCGGCCACTTTCTATGCCAAGGCCATGGGAGACTCGATGGTGGAGGCCGGAATAGAGGAGGGGGATATTCTTGTGATCGACAGGGCTCTTGAACCCGTAAACGGCGACATTATAGTGGCCCATATCAATCAAGAGTTCACTGTGAAATATCTTGACGTCAGCGACCGGGATAAGGGAATAGTAAGGCTTTTGCCCGGAAACTCACGCTATAAACCCATAATAATGAAAGAAGGAGACGAGCTCAATATATGGGGAGTCGTCTCCAGTGTGATCAAGAGATTGCGTTGACAGGGTCAGAGATTTCTTCTTAGAGCCTCTTTCCAGGTGTTGTAAGCTTCGAGGTATGGGTCGCGGTTCCCGGCAGGGAGTGTGCACCCCACTTTGGCAAGTGTTGCGAAAGCTTCGGCGGGAGAAGAATAGATGCCGGCTCCGAGCCCGGCACCTCGGGCAGCTCCTACTGCTCCGTCGGTATCGAAGAGTTCGATTGTAGCCCCGGATACAGAAGCCAGTGTTTCACGGAAAACCGGGCTAAGGAACATATTTGCATGGCCTGCATGAATCTTATCGATTTTCATGCCGATTTCCTGCATAATCTCCATTCCATACATCAAAGAGAAAACGATACCTTCCTGAGCGCCCCGGAAAAGATGCGCACGAGTATGGATATTGAAATTGATACCATTGAAAGAACAGCCGATCTGACGGTTTTCGAGCACTCTTTCGGCACCATTGCCGAAAGGAAGTATAGAGAGACCGTCGCATCCCACAGGAGCTGTAGCTGCGAGGTCGTTCATGTCTGAATAGCTCATGTTTTCCCCGGCAATATTTCTTTTCATCCAGGAATTCAGGATTCCTGTGCCGGAGATGCATGTCATGACTCCGATTCTCGGATTATCCTTGGTGTGGTTGACATGGGCAAAATTATTAACCCGAGAGAGATTATCGTAGGAAATAATTTCATTAATTCCATAGACGACACCTGATGTCCCGGCAGTTGATGCTATCTCGCCCGGCTCGAACACATTAAGAGACAGGGCATTGTTCGGCTGGTCGCCGGCACGGTATGTGACCGGTATTCCGGAAGCGAGTCCGAATTCCTTGGCAGCCTCCGGGGTGACCTTGCCCTGATCGCAGAAGGTGGATTTAATTTCCGGGAAAATGGAACGGTCGGTGCCTAAAAGTTTCAGCATATCTTCGGAAATATCGTGAGCCTTAAAATCCCAAAGCATATATTCCGAAAGACCTTCCGGATTTGTACATATCTCTCCCGTGAGTTTATAAGCGACGTAATCGGCGGGAAGCATCACTTTATAAATTTTCTCAAAGATATGTGGCTCATTTTCCTTAACCCACATAAGTTTTGAAGCAGTGAAATTGCCTGGAGAATTTAAAAGACGGTCAAGGCATTTATCCTTACCGATCTGATTGAATGCTTTCTCACCGTAGGGGACGCCGCGGGAGTCGCACCAGATAATTGAGTCGCGCAACAGATTACCATCCTTGTCGATTGCCACAAGCCCGTGCATCTGGTAAGAGAGACCGATAGCCTTTATTTCAGAAGGAGAGATGCCGGCCTGTTCAATAACGGCTTTAGTGGCTTCCTTAAGATATGACAGCCAGTCGGAGGGATTCTGTTCAGCCCAACCCGGCTTAAGCGATTTTATAGGGGCTTCACTTTTTGGAAAAAAATCAGATGCCACACATTTTCCGGTCTGCGCATCAACCAGCGCGGCCTTAACTGAAGATGTGCCGAGGTCATATCCAAGCAGGTACATATTGATGGGTAAGTTTTTAGTTGTAAGATTTCAAATTATCAGTATACAAAGTCGCTGAAATAGGGGCTGAGACGGAGGCAACCCCGTCTCAGTCAAAAATGGGAGTTATTAAGCGTACATGTTAACTATAGCCTCATAGAGTTCCTGCTTGCCGGAAGTCTGTTTCGGTTCACCATTCTTCCTGGCGTATTCCACGAGATCTTCCAGAGAGAGCTTGCCCTCTTCAAATTCTTTTCCCTTTCCGGAATCGAAAGATGCGTAACGGTCTGCCAGCATCTTCTTGTAAGGAGATTTTTCGAGCACGTCGGCAGCGGAGAGAAGAGCTCTTGCCATGGCATCCATACCGGCTATGTGGGCAATGAAGATATCTTCAAGGTCGGTGGAGTTACGACGTGTCTTAGCATCGAAGTTTGTTCCGCCGTTACCAAGTCCGCCGTTTCTGATGACCTGCATCATAGCCTGGGTGAGTTCATAATTGTCGATGGGGAACTGGTCGGTGTCCCATCCGTTCTGATAGTCTCCGCGATTGGCATCAATGCTTCCGAGCATTCCGTTGTCAACAGCCACGGCGAGTTCATGTTCGAAAGTATGTCCTGCAAGAGTTGCGTGGTTAACTTCGATGTTTACTTTAAAATCTTTTTCAAGACCATGAGCCTTCAGGAAACCTATAACAGTCTCAGTGTCGACATCATACTGATGTTTTGAAGGTTCCATAGGTTTAGGCTCAATCAGGAAAGTGCCTTTGAAACCCTTAGCGCGCGCATAGTCGCGTGCCATAGTTAGGATACGGGCGAGATGCTCTTTCTCACGTTTCTGATCAGTATTGAGAAGACTCATATAACCTTCACGACCACCCCAGAAGACATAATTCTGACCTCCGAGTTCGATAGTGGCGTCAATAGCGTTCTTGAGCTGGACAGCAGCACGGGCAACAACATCAAAATCAGGATTTGTGGCAGCTCCGTTCATATATCTGGCATTACTGAACACATTGGCTGTGCCCCAAAGGTTTTTGATGCCTGTCTCCTGCATTTTTTGTTTGAGGTAAGCCACGATCTCCTTAACGTTCTTCTCGTATTCCTCGATAGAATCGCCTTCGTCGACGAGGTCGACATCATGGAAGCAGAAATATTCAATTCCCATTTTCTGCATGAATTCAAAACCGGCATCAGCCTTATCTTTTGCGCGCTGCAAAGGATCGGCAGCACAGTTCCACGGGAATTTCTTGGTTCCTCCGCCGAATTGGTCGCCACCTTCGGCACAAAGGGTATGCCACCATGCCATGGCAAATTTAAACCAGTCTTTCATCGGTTTACCGAGAACCACACGGTCTGCATCATAATAACGGTAAGCGAGGGGATTATAGCTTGAAGTGCCCTCGAATTTGATCTTCCCAATGCCTGGGAAATATTCTTTTGCCATAATGTAATTATTTGGTTATTTAGTTTTAAAGTTTTGAGTCTTAAGTCTGAATAGACAGATGTGTAAAGGTAATGAAATTATCTATAAAGGTCAAGAATCTCCGGTGATGGATTCTCATAGTTTGTTATGGGAAGTTTTATCTTCATGAATTCATCGAGAGACCGGGAGGGTTTTTCAACTCCTTCGGGCAACGAAAGGCCCGAGAACTGACCGAAATATAGGAGACAGGCATCGCGCCACCACTCCGCATCCTTAACCTGGGTCTGCAATTTCAATTTCACATTTTCCCAGATTTCAGGATCAACATAGGGAGCTGCATTGTCCCAGACGGTGAGCCAACAACGGACATTATCGACACCATTCTGATATTTCAAGCCGAGTTCTTCCCAAAGGGTAAGTCCGGAATTCATTTTATGATTCCATGGCACGTGATGGAACCATAGAAGGTATTTTTCGGGACAAAGATCGATATTTTCAAAGATAATGCGGAGGGAATCGGGATACTGGCTAACGGCGTCACTCCCTTTTGAGGTCCTGTCGAAACCGATTCCGTCTTTATCTGCCTTATGATAATAGATCGGAGTCCAGTCAGAGCGTATACCCTCGACATAATACCAGGGCTCCGGTCCGTAATGATGGTTCCCCGCAAAAATATGATGCAATCCCAGCGGCATCATATAGTCTACCACGGTTTCCCGCGATTGCAGAAACATATCCCTGAGCATCGATTTAATGCTGTCGGGCACTTCATCTGAATTCTCATAAAGGTGGGAGTCAGCCCATTCATCATAAATCTGTGAGGAGGATAAATGAGGATTCCAGGCCAGACGTCCGAACGCAAACCGATTGGCATCTGCCAGAGGATTGCCTGTGAGGAATCTGTCATCACCTATATTTGCCACTCCGGCAATCCCTGATAAAGATCCGGGATCTACGGAATTAAAGAATTCCTCCCACATCGGGGCGAGAAATGCGAGATGGTTGGCATGTCCGAGATATTCCTGTGTTATCTGGAATTCCGCCATCAAATTGCTTCCCGGCATATCTCCGAACAAAGGAGTATAAGGTTCGCGTGGCTGGAAGTCTACCGGGCCGTTCTTTACCTGAATTATAACATTATCGTCAAACTCGCCGTCGAGTGGCTTGAATTCCAGGTAAGCCTGTTTTGCGCGGTCGTCGCTTGAAGGAGCATAAACAAAAGCACGCCACATCACAATACCCCCGTAAGGATTCAAAGCCTTTGCAAGCATATTGGCACCCTGGGCGTGGCTGCGTCCATAGTCGCCGGGACCCGGCTGACCTTCAGAATTTGCCTTTACCAGAAAGCCGCCGAAGTCAGGAATCAACCTGTAGATGTCGCTCACCTTAAGGCGCCACCAGTCAACCACTTCTTCCCGGAGAGGATCTGCAGTTGGCAGATTATCCAAAACCATCGGAGAAGCGAAATTTACCGAAAGATAAACCTTAATGCCATAAGGGCGGAAAAAATCTGCAAGTGCCTTTACTTTTTCAAGATATTCCTGAGAAAGAATCCTGGGCGATGCATTCACATTATTGAGGACGATTCCGTTGATCCCGGTCTCCACACACTTTTCTGCATATTCCTTATAGCGTGGCGAAAGAGAATCGGGAAGCTCTTCCCATTTCCAGAGGCTATGACCGGCATAACCCCTTTCAACCGTTCCGTCAAGATTATCCCAGTGATTCATGATTCTCACCGGATAAAAGGGTGATTCGGTTATGTCGACATCATCTCCGGAATCAAGAAGATGACGGAGGCGGGGAAGAGCGAAAACACCGTATAATGCTCCCGTGGAGGATGGTGAACTGATCACCAGACAATCTTTATTACCCTTTATATTGAAGGCCTCCGGAGAATCGAAGGTGGAAACGGAATCTATTTTGATAACGGCTGAGCCTTTAAAATTCTTTTCCAGGAATTCTTTAGCCAGAGAAGTGGTAGGGTCTTCCGGTCCCTCTACAGAAATCTTTCTTCCGCAAGAGATTAAGACAAGGGAAATCCCTATAGCCGTAAGGAGCCTGATCATTTGTCGATACCTTCGATAGTTTTTATTTTTCCCTCTTTATCATATTCGAGCTCGCAGACCTTGAGGCTTCGGAGCCATGTCTTCCCTTCGGAGGGCACACAATCATGGTGAAGGAGATACCATTTGCCTTTATGTTCCAGAATACTGTGATGGGTTGTCCACCCGATAACTGGAGTCAGGATTACACCTTGGAACACGAATGGGCCGTAGGGGTTATCTCCTACGGCATAACACAACATGTGAGTGTCGCCGGTTGACCATGAGAAGTAGTATCTCCCATTATATTTATGCATCCAGGAAGCTTCAAAGAAATGATGCGGATTTTCAGCTTGCATCACCTGATGATGCTCGTCGAGAATCACCAGAGGACGTGGTTCTTCGGCAAACTGGAGAAGGTCTTCACTTAATTTTGCCACTCTCGGTTGGATGGCAGGTTCGTTACCTTTGGGCAATACCGAATTTTCCACCATGCAGTTGTCTTTATACCATTGGAGCTGTCCTCCCCAGATTCCACCGAAATAGATGTAGACTTTTCCATCATCATCCTTGAAAACACAAGGGTCGATAGAATAACTGCCACGGATAGGATCCGGCTGAGGTATAAACGGACCTTCTGGTCTGTCGGCAATTGCGACACCGAGATGGAAGACGCCGGTTTTATCCTTTAGAGAAAAATATAGATAGTATTTGCCATCTTTCTCCACGACATCACTGTCCCAAAGTTGTTTGCCTGCCCATAGAATATCATCGGTATCAAGGATTTTTCCATGGTCGACCACCTCCCCGTTCATAAGGTCGTCGGTCGACAACACATGATAGTCTTTCATCTGGAAATGGTCGCCGTTATCATTTTCACCGGCTTCGGAATCACGGTCGTGGGAAGGATAGATATAGACACGGCCGTTAAAGACATGGGCAGCCGGATCTGCCATATAATCCTTCGGGAAGAGATATCTTTTCATACAGCAGAATATTTTTCAATTAGTTTTTTCATGAAAGGTTTCATTTCATAATTACGGTCGAAGAGGAGAGGATATTCCTTACGTCCGGCCATTGGCCAGTTGTTTTTCCAGGAATCGCCGTCAGAAACTCCCCAGAAATTAATCCGGGAGATCTTGTCGGAATGTTTGAGTGCCAGTTCGAAGAACTGTTCCATCCGGTTGTTCCAAACCTCTGAAACATCCTCGGGCAGACCGTCGGGATAAGGGTTCATCTGTTTTTCGAATTCTACCCTGTCGGCCACATTTGCGCCTCTGTTGACAGTGGGCAAAGCGCTCATATCCCATTCAGTAATCATGACTTTGCAGCCGGTGGATGCAAAAGCTTCAATCGATTTTTCAAATTCCGAGAGTTCGGGATAATCCAGACCCATATGTCCTTGCATACCGATGGCATCGATACGTAGCCCACGTTTCTTGAGATCGTTAACTATTTCCACATATTTGTCACGTTTTCCTTTGTTTGCCATGGAATAGTCGTTGATATAAAGTTCGGCATCCGGGTCAGCCTCATGGGCATATTGGAAAGCCAAAGGGATGAATTCCTCTCCTATAATTTCATAAAAAGGACTTACACGGTAAGAACCGTCGTCAAGAATAGCCTCGTTAACGACGTCCCAGCCCTTCACTTTCCCTTTATAGCGGCGCATGACGGTATATATATGGTCGCGCATACGCTGTTTCAGTGTATCGGCAGAAACATAATTTCCATTATCGTCATAAGGGAACCATGGTGCAAGCTGGCTATGCCATATAAGGCAATGTCCTGAAACGACGAGATTGTTTTTCATTCCGAATTCAACAAACCGGTCGGCATCGTCCCAGAAGTAGGTGTCGCGTTGGGGATGAATCTCTTCCGATTTCATGCAATTTTCAGCCACGATATTGTTGAAATGCTGTTTTACGATTTTTACACCCATAGAATCCAGTTCATTCGACTGACGGACATTAAGAGCAGTCCCGATAAGGAACTTGTCGCCGAAAACATCCTTTACGGCGGGTTCAGCGGTAGCATTTTCGGCACAGCTGCAGAGAACAGCGCCAGAAAAAGCTAAAAGTGATATAAAAGCAGTTGGTTTCATAGAATCAATCATTATGACGTTTTTCGATTTCAGCATTAATTTTATCGATTTTTTCATCGCTCAGCTCGTAACGAGAGATAATAAACATGGCGAGAAGGAGAAGAGCGGCGGGAATGACTGCAACAAGCCATAGAATACCCTGTTGGGCTTCCGGAGTCTGTTGCGGAAGTTCATTATTGAATCCGACAAATGCGAGCACGAGGCCGGGCACCACGCCACCAAGAGCCATGCCTGCCTTATAGAATATTCCCGTAAGTGCATTTACAATACCGCTGATGCGCTTGCCGTGAGTGTATTCACCGAAACTGATGACTTCCGGCACCAAAGCCCACATATAGCCCGTGGCGACAATCACACCGGTGGATTTTACAAACTGAGCGAAATAGACCAGTCCGATATGATATTTCAGGGCATCGATTTCAGAGATTGCATAAAGCATCCCCATTCCAACAATAGCAGTAGTGAGGAAAATATAGAACATTCCTTTCTTTCCCACCTGCTTTTTGATCCAGGGAATCATCGGCATAAATATGAAAGCGGGGATTGAGCCGAGGCCCATAAAAACCGAAAGCTGCTCGGCCGTACCTTCCAGATTGTAATTGATATAATATGCGCCAGCACTGTTGCTGATGGCCATAAGTCCGAATGCGGTTATGAAGAAAAATGCAAGGATGCGGAGAGGTTTGTTTCTTACGAATTCCAGCCAAAGGTCGCTTATCTTAACATTTTCAGTTTCGCTTTTGTCCATCACTACTCGTTCCTTGCATTGGGAGAAGCAGAAAAGTAGGAGACCGAATCCGGCAATTCCGTAGATGGCCATAGTCATGAACCAAGCATAGTCATGGGTGGAAAGGTCGTTTACTTCACCCGGATCAAAATGTTTGACGAGCATAGGAATACCCATCCCAACAGCCAATCCTCCTAAGTTGGCCATAAACATACGTGTTGATGTGAGCACGGTTATCTCATGGGTGTCGCGGGTCAGAGAAGCATTCAAGGCTCCGTAAGGCACATTGACAAGGGTATAGCACATTGACAGACCCACATAAGTGATATAAGCGTAAAGCAACGAACCGTTAAACCCATTCCAGAAGCAAAGAATTGCGAAACCTGTGAGTGGTATTCCTCCGAGAATAAGGTAAGCACGATATTTGCCGAATTTAGGATCGTGTTTATCGACAAAAGTGCCGACAATCGGGTCCCATATTACGTCAACAATTCTGACAATCAAGAACATTACGGCAGCCACAGCCGGATCAAGACCAAAGACATTGGTATAGTAGAAGAGAAGATACATGCTGATTGTCTGATAAATCAGATTCTGAGCAAGATCACCCGACCCGAAACCTATTCTTTGCAGCCAGCTAAGTTTATAAAAGCCCTTGGCTTCGGAAGCGGCCTGCGACTTTAAGGTTAAATCCATTTCCATTTGATCAGTTCTTAAGGTTACTTCTTCATATTGTTCAAGACAGCTTCGGCCACACGGTTGCCGAGTGTCTTCTTGTCGAGAGGATGAATATCATTCCATTCTCCGAGGTCGCTGTTTTTGATAAGCCACGCTGAAGGCACTTTTTCAGCCACAAGAGCTTGGGCGGCACGCATTTCAGACCAAGCGTTTCTTCCTCCTACATCTGACGGGTGAAGGAAATCAGCGAGCTCAACGATATAGAAGGGGAGGTTATCCCGTCCGAACCCCTTACGCCAGTCGGCTATCATCGCAGAAAGCATATCCGGGTACAGGTAACGGTTTGAAACATTTGATTCACCCTGATACCATACCACTCCCGAGACAGGATAATTGAATAGGGGATTGATCATGGCATCATAAAGCACCACGGGAGTATAATGCCAGAAAATCATATTCGGACCCTGTGGCATCCTCGCCCCGATATGATGTTTCCAATTCCCTTCAAGTGAGATCTCTTCTCCATCTGCAAGGATAAGCTTATAAGGTTTCTCCGGGACACATTTGGGTTCTCCGCTCTGGCTGATCACCCTTACTGTGACAATATTATCACCTTCCTTAAGCGTTCCGTCGGGAATCCTATAGATGCGCGGAGGATACTGATAGCCGACTGTGCCAACGAAAACTCCGTTGACATAGGCAGAGTCAGCACCTTCTATACAACCCATTCTCAAAACGGCATCGCCTTTTGACTGAGGAGCTGAAAGGCTGATATGTTTTCTCAGCCAGTGTGAACCGTTGACCGGTTCTTTCGTCCCCCTTTCATTGTCAATTCCCCATCTTGAAGCTATGAGGTCAACCTCCTCCCAGTCATCATCTGATGTTGCCTGTGCAAACCAGGGTGCAGAAGACTTCAGGCCCGGGTCGTCAGCATAAAGTCGATTGTTCCAACGATAATAGTTCTCACCTTCCAGTGTCTTCGACCTGTCGCGATAGCCGTCGTCTTCATAGATCCTTTTTTTTGCGACAGTCTCAGGCCATTGTTCCATAGTGGTCTCACAAGTCCAGGATTCTACGGGCGTTCCGCCCCAGCTTGAATTGATTATACCCACTGGAACACCGGTTGTGGAATTAAGTTGTTTTGCAAAGAAATATGCAAGAGCGGAGAAATCCATTACATTTTCACGGTTGCAAGATTTCCAATAAGCTTCAGATGTATTTTCGAGAGGCCCATGAAAAGAAGTGACTTGCGGAACCTTGAATTCCCGTATCTTATTATTTTCATATGATGCGATTTCATCAGCAAACATATCAGTGACTCGATAGACAGGCAATTCCATATTTGACTGACCGGAACATAGGAAAACATCCCCGCTCAAGACATCGTTGATCACGATATCGTTTATAAGGATCTGATAAGGACCTCCAACCGGGAACTTAGGCAAGGTAAGGCTCCAGTTTCCTGATGAGTCAGCTATAGCTGAGGCCACAGATTTCTTTCCGGCAGTCGAGAAAGCCCTTATCTCTTCACTGGGCTCAGCCTTTCCCCAAAGTCTGACAGGTTCATCTCTTTGTACCACCATTCCGTCGCCTATGAGGTAGGGAAGTGTGACAGCGGCAAAACTTGAGGAAGACCCTCCCAGCAATAAGATTGACAGTAATGAAAGTATTTTTTGATTCATTATTTAATTTGTATTGTAAATCATTTATAATTATAAAGTTTGATTAAGAAAAAATTATGGTCGTCAACACGGATGCTGGTATGACGGCCCCAATAAAAGAAAAAACTGTGAGGAACTTTTTTCATGGATTTGAATATTGATGATGCAAATTTAAAGTTAAAATAAAGAAGAGAATAAAAAGGCTGTAACCTATTTATTTCGAGTGGTAACATGTGATTAATTGTATTTCAAGTTTTTTGGAAGGTTAGTTTTGATTATGTAACATTTCCGGTTTATAATGTAACATAATTGCAAATTATAATAAGATTAATTGCGAGAATAATAAATAATTGAGATATTTGTGCTGTTTATATTTCTGACTATTAACATTCGATACGGATGCTATTTCATTTACTGCTTTGGGGTCTTCAGCTAAGAATAGTCAAAAATACATCGCATTTGCGATTTAACATTTTTTGAGCAATGGAGCTTTAGTTGGGCGTTGGCATCTGACAGGTGTTTGTCTCCATTTTTTATTAATTTTGCAAAGTGAATTTTAAGATAAAACCGAAATGTCTGAAACGATAGATGTAATAGAAAAAATTAATCCTAATTCCGGCGTTTCCGTAACTGCGGAAGCGAAGATGACGAATTTCCGCTGGGTTGTATGCAGTCTTCTGTTTATAGCCCTCGTGATTAATTATATGGACCGGCAGGTCCTGTCGCTCACATGGAAAAATTTCATAGCACCGGAGTTCAAATGGAGCGATGCCGATTATGGACTAATCACGGGAGCTTTTTCGATTGTCTATGCTGTGTCAATGCTGTTTGCAGGCAAGTTCATAGATTATGTCGGCACCAAAAGAGGATATCTCTGGGCGATAGGAATATGGTCCGCGGGAGCCTGTCTTCATGCTTTCTGCGGTATTGCAACCGACGGAATAGTTAGCGGACACTGGACTTTCAGTTTCAGTCTGGCAAAGGAAAATCTTGAGATGCTGGAAACAGTATCTGACACGGCCGTGATGATAACTACTGTCAGTGTATGGCTTTTTCTTGCAGCCCGTTGTGTATTGTCGATCGGTGAGGCCGGTAATTTCCCGAGCTCAATCAAAGCTGTGGCGGAATATTTCCCGAAAAAAGACAGAGGATTTGCCACTGGTATCTTTAATTCTGGAGCACAGATAGGTGCGCTGATTGCCCCATTTTCAATACCATTGATAGCAAAATACTATGGATGGGAAACCGCTTTCCTTTCTATAGGTGTTTTGGGTTTCTTGTGGATGGGTCTTTGGGTTTTCTTCTATAAAGATCCAAGGAGAAATCCTCGGGTAAATTCCGCAGAGCTTGCTTATATAGAACAGGATAATAAAAAAGAGGAGGATCTTTCCCCAATGCAGTCACAACCGAAAGTAAAGGTCGGATTGCTCCAGGCTTTTACTTTCCGTCAGACCTGGGCCGTGATTTTCGGAAGATTCCTTCCTGATTCGGTGTGGTGGTTCCTTCTTTTCTGGGCTCCGGCCTTTATCAGCGATGTTTATGGATATTCCTCAGCTTCCACGACAGGAATGTTCGCTATTTTTACCATCTATCTGATTTCCATGGCTTCTCTTTATGGAAGTTATCTACCCACCTATTTCATCAACCGCAATAAGTTGAATCCTTATGCAGGAAGGATGAAAGCCATGCTGATATTCGCCGTGTTCCCGTTGTTAGGTATCGGAGTGATGCCCTTGGGAGAGATTTCCATGTGGTTCCCTGTGATTATTATCGGCATTATGGCAGCAGCCCATCAGAGCTGGAGTGCCAATGTCTATAATGTGGTCAGCGATATGTTCCCCAAATCGGTAGTGGCTACAGTGACAGGAGCTGCGGGACTGGCAAGCGGTCTGGGAAGCTTCATGAGTAATTACGGAGCCGGACAGCTTTTCGATTATGCAGGAAGGATCAATATGACTTTCCTCGGGTTTGAGGGTAAAAATGCAGGCTATATGATAGTCTTCATTTGTGCAGGAGTGGCTTATTTTGTAAGTTGGTGTATAATGAAACTGCTTGTTCCGAAATATAAACTTGTAGATATCAAGTGATATGATAAAAACATCAAGGTCCTTCATGGACAAGGATTTTCTTCTTTATTCAGATGCGGCAAAACATCTATATCACAATCATGCAGCCGCTCTGCCTATAATCGATTATCATTGCCACCTGTCTCCACAGGCCATAGCAGAAAACAACCCGTTTTCATCAATAACGGAGTTATGGCTGGGAGGTGACCATTACAAATGGAGGGCAATGAGAGCCGCGGGTGTAGATGAAAAGTTTATCACCGGAAACGCTTCTGATGAGGAGAAATTCATAAAATGGGCTGAAACAGTTCCACTCTTGTTTCGGAATCCTTTATATCACTGGACTCATCTGGAACTCAAAACGGCTTTCGGCATAGAGAAGATTCTGAATGGTGAAACATGGCAAGAGATTTATAATGAATGTAACCGAAGGTTGAAGGATGCAGACATGACTCCTCAGGGGCTGATGAAGAAATATAATGTGGAAGTTGTCTGTACCACAGATGACCCGGTTGATTCGCTCGAATATCACCGGCAAATAGCAGATTCCGGCTTTGAAGTAAAAGTTCTTCCAACCTGGCGTCCCGACAAAGCCCTTGCCTTTGAAAACCCAGATATTTACAAGAATTATATAGGAAGGCTTTCAGAAGTCAGTGGAGTTAAGATTGAGGGAATCGGGAGTCTGTTTGCTGCTTTGAAAAATCGTCATGATCTCTTCCATAAAAACGGATGTCGGCTCGCCGATCATGGTCTGGGAGATGTGCCTTATGAAGAATGTGGCGATGGTGAAGGAGACCACCTTTTTAGAAAAATCTTAAAAGGAGATGCCCTTGATGTGAAAGAGTCTGAAGGGTTAAAGACACTCTTGCTCAGATATCTGATGAAATTGAATGCAGAGAAAGGATGGGCGCAGCAGATTCATTTCGGTCCTTTACGGAATGTAAACAGTCGCATGTTTGAAAAATTAGGACCTGACACGGGTTTTGACACTATAGGAGAAGCGGGAGGAACCGTAAAAATGGCTCGTCTGCTTGACAGTCTTGATAAAGAAGGAAAACTTGCAAAGACTATCCTTTATAACCTTAATCCCTCTGATAATATGTGGGTGGCCTCTATGATCGGAAATTTCCAGGACGGATCGTGTCCATGTAAACTGCAGATGGGTTCGGCCTGGTGGTTTAACGACCATATCGGAGGAATGGAGGCCCAGATGGATGCCTTCTCGTCGCAGGGGCTTCTGAGCCTTTTCGTGGGAATGCTGACTGATTCGCGATCGTTCCTTTCCTATCCCAGGCACGATTATTTCAGACGGATCATGTGTAATCTTATCGGAAATGATATCGATAATGGTAAACTACCGGTAAGCGAACTTAAAAGACTTGAAAAAATGGTTGAAGATATCAGCTATTATAATGCAAAACGATATTTCAATTTTTAAGACCTTCGGCCCCAATTTTTGATAATGGGGGGTCGCAGATTTTAGGCGAGACAAACGAGACAGATATGGAAAAGACTTGGAGATGGTTCGGACCCAACGATAAGATAACCCTCGATATGCTGCGGCAGATAGGAGTGGAAGGAATAGTCACCGCTCTTCATCATATTCCCAACGGAGAAATATGGAGTTTTGAAGAGGTGAATAAAATGAAGGACTTCATAGAAGGTCATGGATTGAGATGGTCGGTGGTGGAAAGTCTTCCGGTGAGTGAGTCGATAAAATATGGTGGAGAAGACCGCGATATGCTTATAGAGAATTATAAGGAAAGTTTGAGAAATCTCGGTAAAGCTGGCGTGAAGACAATCTGCTATAATTTCATGCCGGTGCTCGACTGGGCAAGGACAGACCTGGAGAATCCGAATCCTGACGGAACCTCCAATCTTTATTTCAACCGTGGAGAGTTCGCTTATTTCGACATACATATTCTGAAACGTCGGGGAGCCGAAAAAGAATGGGATGAAGAAACTTTGAAACGGGTGGAGTCTTTAAAGAAAGAGATGACACCTGAAAAGGAGAACCGGCTGATTGAAAACATTATTATAAAAACGCAGGGGTTTGTAAGCGGTAACTTCTCCGAGGAGGATCTTGATCCTGTCGGGAAATTCAGCAATCTTTTGAAACTCTATGCGGGTATTGACAAAGACAGGCTGAGGGAAAATATGAAATATTTTCTTGAGGCTATAATGCCGGTATGTGAAGAATACGGGATAAATATGTGCGTGCATCCTGATGATCCTCCGATGCCCGTTTTCGGACTGCCTAGAATTGTGACCTGCGACGAAGATATCGACTGGTTTCTAAATGCTGTTCCGAATCGCCATAACGGGCTAACTTTCTGTGCCGGATCACTTAGCGCAGGGGCCCACAACGATGTAGTTGCCCTGGCTAAAAAGTATGCTGGACGCACACATTTTGTTCACGCCCGGATATGCCGCGTTCTTCCCAATGGTGATTTTAAGGAGTCTTCACATCTTGACCGGAGGCTGATTGAGATTATTTCCACATTCGAGAAGGAAAATCCCGATTTGCCGATGAGAGTTGATCATGCCCCCCTCATGCTGGGAGATGAAAAGATGGGGTATAACGCCGGTTACTCATTCCATGGGAGAATGCTTGCACTGGGTATGGTAAGCGGCATAATGTCAGCCCTCAAATATCAGTCAAACCTCAAATAAAATAAGATGAACGAATTGTTTTCTGTAAAAGACAAAGTGGTGGTAATCACCGGAGGCACAGGAGTGCTTGGAGCCTGCATAGCAGAATATCTTGCGCTGGAAGGTGCAAAAGTTGTCATAATGGGACGTCGTAAAGATGAAGGAGACAAGATTGCAGCAGAGATAAAAAAGAAAGGAGGAGAGGCTGTATTCCTGACAACCGATGTTATGAATCAAGAGATTGTGGAGGGAAACTGTCGCGAAATTCTTGAGAGATATGGTAAAGTCAACGCTCTTTTAAACGCTGCCGGAGGCAATATGCCGGGGGCAACTATCCAACCGGAGGGGAATATATTCGATATAAGGATAAATGAGTTTCAAAAGGTTCTTGACCTTAACCTTACGGGGACCGTCATACCCACACAGGTTTTCTTAAAGCCTATGGTGGAAAGGGGGGAAGGCTCCATCGTTAATTTTTCATCGATGGCTGCTTTCCGTCCCATGACAAGAGTGCTGGGTTATGCAGCTGCGAAAGCAGGAATAAGTAACTTCACTGCGTTTATGGCCAACGAAGTGGCCACTAAATTCACTCCGAAGATAAGAGTGAATGCGATAGCCCCCGGTTTTTTTCTTACCAACCAGAACCGAGCACTTCTGACTAATCCTGACGGCTCCCTAACACCCAGAGGTGCTGATGTGATCCGACAGACTCCCTTCAAACGTTTTGGCGACCCTAAAGAACTTTGCGGCACAATCCAGTATCTTATAAGCGACGCATCTTCATTTGTGACAGGCACGGTGGCTGTAGTAGACGGCGGATTCAACGCCTTCGCAATGTAGTCTAATTGCCTAAAACAATCCTGAGAATATTACGTTTTAATATAAAAGGCTTGAAAATCAATTGTTATATTCACAAAATAAAATTTAATGGTTATGTTTCAGAAGAAAATTGAAGATGCTCTCAATGAGCAGATCAATGCCGAACTATGGTCGGCCTATCTCTATCTTTCAATGTCGCTGCATTTTCAGAATGTAGGTCGTCCGGGAATCGCAAACTGGTATTATATCCAGTTCCAGGAGGAACAGGCTCATGCACTTGCCCTGATGAATTATGTGAATGCCAGAGATGGAAAAGTTTTGTTGAAACCGATCGAAGAAGTGCCCACATCATGGGATTCCACCCTTGCAGCATTTGAGGCTACACTGGAACATGAGAAAAAAGTGACAGCCAAGATCAATAATCTTTACGCTATGGCAGAAGATGCAAAAGATTTTGCCACACGTCAGAAACTTAATACTTTCGTTGCGGAACAAGTGGAAGAAGAGGAAACAGTGCGTCAGATAATCGACGATCTGTCGCTTGTGGGCGAAGACGGTACAGGTCTCCTTCAGATTGACCGTGAGCTTGGTGCCCGCACATTCACAGCTCCGAATCTTTAATTCCTTTTATCAGAAATATTGAAGGGATGAAAATCCGGAAGCTCCGTCTTTCAAATTTTCATCCCTAACATTTTGTTCCCAATTTTTGTTAATGAGAGTCTAAACCTTCCCTCTCTTGAGAGCCCGGAAAATGAAAGAGAAATGGTTAAGAAGGGTGGTGGGGAGGCCATAATGCCTGTTCATTATCCGGAATCTTTCTTGGAGTGACCTGAATTTATTTTTATCGCTCATTCCGGCCTCAAGAAATTTTATGGTGACCTCATTCAGATTCAGGCAGTTTTGCTGGCGAGACTTCTTTATGCAGTTGATACACCAGTCGAAATCGGCTGAAAATCTGTAATTGAGGTCATAATCTTGAGTCAGGCTTTTCTTCACCATAAATGCTTGATGACACACGAGCATACCTTTTGAGAATGATTTGAAATCAAGATGTGCCGGTGCGTTTAGATGTCGTCGGCCAATGATATTTCCTGTATTGTCGATGATGCATGTGTCACCATAGATGATATCATAATCTTTCATTCCGGCATCGGCATATCTCTGCAAAGTTTCCGGATTGTGGAAAGTGTCGCCTGCGTTAAGGAAAATCACATATTTCCCTTTTGCGAGCCTTAGCCCCTTATTCATGGCATCATATAAACCTTTATCGGGTTCGCTCAAAATAACGGAACGGGGAATGGCGGCATCTCTCACTCTGGAGAGTGTTGCATCCGTCGAAGCCCCGTCGACTACGATATGCTCGAACCCTGTGAAGGTTTGTTCCTTCAGAGAGCCTAATGTTGCTGATATTTCATTCTCAGCGTTATAGGTGACTGTTATAACAGAAATTAGCGGTTCTGGGGCCATAATATAGGCAAAATTAAAAAAAATATTTGGC
>JAFLTN010000029.1:22847-26567 GCA_022510445.1 Muribaculaceae bacterium
ATGATAATCTAAATTTGCATAAGATAACAGAAAACTAAAACTAAAAAACAACTAAAATTAAAGACGTATGGCATACGTAATCAACGACAATTGCATTGCATGCGGCACATGCATTTCAGTTTGCCCGGTAGAGGCAATCTCAGAAGGTGACATCTATCACATCGATCCGGATACATGTATTGACTGCGGCAGTTGTGCAGAAGTTTGCCCCAATGATGCTATTCATCCGGGAGCTTAACAGGATCCGAAACCTAAAAAAGACAGGGTGTGTAAAAACTGCGGTTTTTTACACACCTTTTTCTTTATGGAGGGAATTTGATTAACTTTGTAAATAAATTTAAAGTGGACAGCTATGTTAGACAAGATAACAGTAAAAGTGATAAACCGAAGTCATCATCCGCTTCCGGATTACAGCACTTTCGAAGCAGCAGGAATGGATGTTAGAGCATATCTTCCTGAAGGCCCTGTCACCCTACGGCCGGGGCAAAGAGGGCTGATTCCTACCGGACTGTATATTCAGTTACCCCAAGGTTATGAATGTCAGATACGTCCGCGTTCCGGTCTCGCCCTCAAGCATGGAATTTCAATAGTGAATTCTCCGGGCACCGTAGATGCCGACTACAGAGGAGAGATCGGAGTGATTTTGATTAATCATGGACAGGAAGATTTCGTTGTCAATGACGGAGAAAGGATCTGTCAGATGGTTATCACAAAATATTCTCATGTGAAATGGGAAAATGTAAAGGAACTTGACCATACAAAACGCGAAGACGGCGCCTTCGGACATACGGGCACGGATTAAATATGAAGCGTAAAGATCTTTCTTATTTCCTCTTGGCTATAACAGTGTTGACAGCTGGAATAGTTTTTGCCGACGGCAATAACCCTTCACGCCAGAAAGCACGCTATTATTACACTCAAGGCTCAATTGAGGCGTCGGCAAATCATATGCCGCAGGCTTATGAATATTTCAAGAAGGCCTACGAAACTGACTCAACCTATACTGATGCTTCCTTTACCTATGGGTCGCAACGTCTTTTTACCCAGACCGACACATTGCAAAGCGAACATGAAATAATGAAATCGCTTTCAATGTTGCAGAAATATGTCGACACTTATCCGGCAGACCTTTATGCCGGTCAGATGTATGGCTATCTAAGCACACGCCTTGACACTATCAGCGAGGCAATCCGGGTTTATGAACGTATAAATTCCTTGATGCCTAAGGAGACGCAGATATTGGTGAGCCTTGCCGAAGCTTATATGATGAACAGACAATCGGCCGAAGCGATCTCCTCACTTGAGAGATATGAAGCCATAGAGGGTAAGACTCAGCCGGTTTCCCTCAAAAAGATTACTTTCCTATTGGCTGCCGGAGACACAGTGGCAGCCGTGGCTGAATCAAATGCATTGATTAATGCACATCCGGGAGACCCTTTTACCTATATCCTTAAAGGAAATCTTTATGAAGTGATCGGAGACAATGACTCAGTTGTGGCAGCCTTTAAAGAGGCTGAAGTAATCGCACCTGACAATGGAGCGGTGAAAATGTCGCTGGCCAATTATTACAGAAACGTGGGCGACAGCGTGATGCTCGACACTAAAATCTATGAGGCTTTACTCTCGGAAGATTTTGAGCTTGAGGATAAACTCTCGATTCTTGGAGATTATCTCCAGACACTTATAGACGAGAAGGGAGAAAAAAGTCGTGGCGATCATCTTTTCACTGTGCTCATGTCACAGTATCCTCATGAACCGAAACTCCTGGACCTGACAGCCCGTTACAGTGCGGCTAAAGGAGATTTCAAAGATGCTGCGGAGCAGATAGGATACGCCATAGACCTTGATGCAACCAACGAGAGTTACTGGGCACAGCTAATTTCTTATCAGATTGCTTCCGACAGATATAAAGATGCCGTGGAAAGTTACAAAAAGGCCTCCGGACATTTTGAACCCTCTAAAGGATTGAAATCGCTCTATGCAGGAGCCGCATCACAGCTTGAAGATGAAGATGAAGCGGAAAAAATCATTGAAGAACTTTTGGCTGAATATAATCCTCAGCTCACTATAAACACTACTGAAGATCTGACAGCGATGAGAGCCGCGTTGGATTATGACGGTCTTGTCTGGGTGAGCAATCTTTATGATATGGCCGGAGATATAAATTATAAAAAGAGAGACATCGATAAAGCTTTTAATGCCTATGAGAAGGCAGTCTTCTTCTTCCCCGACAATGCCCTTGCCTTAAACAATTATGCATATTTCCTTGCTGAAGAGGGGGGCGATCTGGAGAAAGCCAAGAAAATGAGCCGCCGTTCTCTTGACATTGACGAAAATAATCCTACATATCTTGACACGTATGCATGGATACTTTTCAAACTGAAGGAGTATGGAGAGGCAAAAGATTATCAGGAGATGGCGATAGAACTCGGGCAGGAGAGAGGCGATGAAAACGCCGAATACTACAGCCATTACGGAGATATACTTTTCATGAACCATGAACCGGAGGAAGCTTTAAAAAATTGGGAAAAAGCTCTTGAACTTGACCCTGAAAATGAGTTGCTGAAGAAAAAGGTGAGTAACAAGACATTTTTCTTTAAATGAAAAACCGGAAAGTAAGAATGAGTATAAATAGAAAAATATTAATTGTAGCGGCATTATTCCTTCTGAGTTTTCCGACGGGCTTAGGTTTCGGAGCAAGACAATATGTCGCCGGAGAATATGAAGTAGAAGAGCCGGTCTCAATTGATACCGAATCAGTTGAAATGGAAGACACCACCGGAGTGGTTCTTCAGGTGCCGGAATATCAGGACTGGTCAGAAGTCTCTATCTCCGGGAAGCTTAAAATGAAAGGATTACCTCTCTCTCCGACTCTTAAGATATTTATGCAGAAAGATTCATCCGTTTCTATATCGGTAAGGGCACCCTTCTTCGGGGAAGTGGGACGTCTGGAGATAAATCCGGAAGAATTTCTTGTAATAAACAAAATGAAAAAGACCTATTCACACGAGTCTTTGAGTGATTTTCTTAGGTATTTCCCAGGCACCATCAGAGATGTGCAGGAATTAATATTAGGGAGAATTGTGTTGCCGGGATTCGGAGCTCTGAGCGGTGAAAACGCTGAATTAGTTGACGTGATCGATTACGGCGATGGTCTTTATCTGGTACCTGATGAAACAATCGAATTAGAAGGAGCTGATTATGGTTATATGATAGATGAACAGTTCATGCCGTTGCTATTGCTGATTATTCCAAAGGAAAGAGATGATCTGTCCATCACCCTTACATATGATTTTGAAAAGAATGGTTATTCTTTCTCCTTTGCCTACAATTATGATAACCGAAATCTGAATGCGACGCTTGAACTTGATAATCCCCGGTGGGGAGGTGAGCCTATGTCTCCGGTTAAGATCGACGGGAAATATACTCAGCTTCCGCTTTTGGATTTTATGAAGTCTTTCTAAAGATGTTGTCGGGGGTTCTGATAAGGCGATATAAATGAAATACAGGAAAAGACTGATAAAACTGTTAGTTTTAGTAGCATTGATGTCTGTTGCCGCAGGGGTAAATGATATTGATGCGGCCCCTCCTGTAAAAACCTCAAAGTCAAAGAAGTCTACAAAAACAAAACCGGCACCCAAGACATCTGCCGAAGCTAAAAAAAGACAGGAAGAAACGCGCAAAGAAATTAAATTAACGGAGCAGCAGATCCGTGAAAAC
>JAFLTN010000290.1 GCA_022510445.1 Muribaculaceae bacterium
GACGCCGAAGAAAAACCCTTTGATGTGTCATCCTACAAGAAACCGGAAAATCCCGTGCTGGAACAATACGGCGGCGTGAAACTGGCACAGAACGAAGAGGAATATCTCTTGCTTGAGTTGCTTCCGGCTGTGGCCAAGACATATCTCACCAACAAACGCAAGAAAGAATACGAAGCAAGCGGAGCCAAGGCTCAGGAACAGGCCAAGGCAACGACATCTCACGAGCAGGCCGGCAACGGCCCGGTGTTCAAGGCTCCTATGGGCGGAACAGTGATGACCGTGAAGGTGAAGCCCGGCGATGTGGTGAATCCCGGTGATGTGGTGATCGTGTATGAAGCCATGAAGATGGAAAACGACCTTGCGACCGAAATAGGTGGCAAGGTGAAGAAAGTGCTTGTGGCTGAAGGCGATGTGATGAACACCGACCAACCTCTGATTGAATTTGAAGGAGTGGCCGAAGGCGGCGCGGCTGCGGCTCCGGTAGCAAAGGGTCCGGAACTTCTCGCACCGATGGGAGGCACAATCCTCGAATTCAAGGTGAAGCCCGGACAGGCTGTGAAGACCGGCGACACTATCCTCACA
>JAFLTN010000291.1 GCA_022510445.1 Muribaculaceae bacterium
GGAAGAAAATTGATGATAAAATGATAAAGAAATTCTGTATTTAAGAACAATAGATTATGAAGAAAATTAAATCTTTGATTTTGTGTATGTTTGGTTTTTCAATGGGTTTAACTTCATGTAACAGTGAAGATCCCGGATTCAATGAGGAACCGACACCAGATCCTTATGACACTCTTGAATTCTATTCCATAGAATATGATTTCAGTAAAAAAGAAATAAAGGAGGTTATGGGTTCAGAATATACAGAGAGTTTTGAAAATAACAGTGACCAGATAATCCCCATGACATTCTATCCTTATTTAGATCAAGGTCAGGTGGAGTTTAAAACTGGTGAAATGGAAACTTCTTTAGATGGTTTGGAATGTGAAGTCCCGGTTCCGAGTTATAAAAATGATGCATGGAGTGAGACAGAAACCGATACAATCGAAACTGTTTTTGGAGAAACAACACCGTTTAATCCTACAAACGGGAACGTTCCTTTTACTCTAAATTTCGACCCTTGGAAAACCACAAGGTATGACTATGTATTAACCTTCAGCGAATTAGTTGTACCTTTTGAAGCCATATTCA
>JAFLTN010000292.1 GCA_022510445.1 Muribaculaceae bacterium
CTTTTTTAAGGCTTTTATTCCTTCTTTTTGGTATCTAATCCATAGACTCTTTAATAATTCTCTATTTATCCCATAATGCCTGTGAATATGATCTGCACTGTAGCCTTCTTCCATAATCTTCATGTACTGAAGACGATCTTTTTCTGTATGTTTCTTTCTCATAATAAAAACCCCGAAAGTTTTTTGTCTAACTTTCGGGGTTCATATCAGTCCTCTTCTCTATTTTTTGCCCGGAAATGTCGCCGACACTATAGACCATATTTCCTTTAAGAATTTCATCAAATGTTTTTTTAGGTTGAAGTTTAACTGTGTTGTTTTCTTTTCCCTCCCGTCCAAGTTGACCATTGACATAAGTCTTGAGTTCCAATGTTGTGGGAATGCGATTCTGTTCGCTAAAGTACTCAAAAGCCTCTTGAATAACTTCGTGAAAGTCGTTAATGGCCCCATTGATTACAGCTGCTGAGAAAGTCATTTGTCTAATAGAATGAGTTGTATTTTTTTTTGCTCTCTGGTTATCACTATCCCATTTATCTTTGTCTGCGTATACGCCGGGGATGAAAGTCGT
>JAFLTN010000293.1 GCA_022510445.1 Muribaculaceae bacterium
GTTCTGACCTTGAAGGCACCGAACTTTCACGATGGGTGCAGCTTTCCGATAAAGACCGTGAAAAGGAAACTTTCAAGATTAAGGGTCCTGTAAAAGAGAAAAAAGTGACTCAGGAAAGCCGTCAGAAAACATTTGACAATTATGAAACTACCGACGATCATGGCATGGTGATAATTGGCGTGGCAACCGACCAGGAGGGAAACAGATATTATAAGGTTAAAAACTCTTGGGATACCAACCAGCTTTACAACGGTTATCTGTATGTTTCAGAACCTTATTTCCTGGAGAAAACGCTCAGCATATTAGTCAACAAGGGCGCTCTCCCAAAAAATGTGGCATCAAAACTCTGAAGTTAGAAACAGCATATAAGATTGAATTTGAAGTGTAGGCTAAAACTCGTTCTTTATGTCAATTACTTATATGTGATTTAATTTCAGGCCACTGCCTATTTCTCAATCGTAATATTTTCATTATGAAAAAATATCTCTCGGGATTCTTCATTGCCTCTTTCATGCTTATGGTTTCCTGCGGTCCGAAACCGGAGGAACAAGTGAGAGACTTTG
>JAFLTN010000294.1 GCA_022510445.1 Muribaculaceae bacterium
AGAGATTGACAGCGATACGGTTTATTGCTATACCGACCAGGAACGAATCGACGCTATAGCGCGTTTTGGTGCCAATGCCGAAATAACTCGTTTTAAAGGTTTGGGAGAGATTTCGCCCGACGAATTCAAAGGATTTATTGGCCGCAACATGCGTCTCGACCCGGTGACTCTGCGTAAGGACGACCATTCATCGCGTCTTCTTGAGTTTTACATGGGTAAAAACACAATGGAACGTCAGAATTTTATCATTGATAATCTTGTCATAGAGGATGATAGAGAAATTGATAAATAGGCCTCAGCGCATTGCAGTTTTCGGAGGTTCTTTCAATCCCTTCACAATCGGACATGCCTCTATCGTGGAAAGAGGTTTGAAACTGTTTGACCGAATTGTGGTGGCGGTGGGAGTCAATGCCTGCAAGCCGAGTCTGCATGCAGAGCAATGCGCCGATGAAATTAAAAAGCTATATCGTGACAACGAGCGCGTTAAGGTTGTGATGTGGTCGGGTCTTATGGTAGATTTGGCCAAACAAGAAAACGCCGGTTTTTTTCTTCGCGGCGTTCG
>JAFLTN010000295.1 GCA_022510445.1 Muribaculaceae bacterium
GCCATCCTGCCCGTACATGGAGCCGCAGTTAAGCCGCACTTTCTCAACCGCCTCAAGGCTTTTTTCAAGCTCGGCCGAAGGGGTCCTGAGCACCTTGCAGTCTATCCACGCCAGATATGTGCCGTCCATCTTGTATAGCGGAAATTCCGGCAGCTCGGCGCACATGAACTCCGAAAGCCTGGCATAATTCGCCGCTATCCTTGCGTTCAGCCCCTGGAGCCACTGCCAGCCCTCATCAGTATATGCGGCCTGCAGCGCCAGCACTCCGAAAGGATTGACATCGCAAATCTCGTTCACGTTCACGGCCTTGTCTATGCGGGCGCGAAGCTCCGGATTGGCACAGATGATATTCGAAATCTGGAGTCCAGCGATATTGAACGCCTTGCTCGGAGAGTTCAGGATGACGGACGAGGCCTCGAAGTCCGGACATACGGAAGCAAACGGCACGAACTCGAAACCGGGCATGACGAACTCGCAGTGAATCTCATCGCACACAGGCACGACGCCGTTGTCAAGACATATACGGCCGACCTTCTCAAGCTCATCCCTCGTCC
>JAFLTN010000296.1 GCA_022510445.1 Muribaculaceae bacterium
ATCATCGTGTCGTACGCATGCGCCCGAAGTCTCTCTATCTCGGCTTCCTTCTGCGCCTTCTTCAATGCTGCCTTCAATTCCCGGATCTGGTCATCCTTGCTCTTTTTGGCCATCTCTTCTTCGGTTTGGTCCTGCAAAGATAACACTTCATTCGCACTTACGTACTTGCCTATCCAGGTATAAATGCTGTTCAGACTCGTAATCCGATACTTTTTCCTTACCTCTTCGGGTGTGGTCAATCCCTGAAGAATGTTCAGCACCTCATCAACCTTGTCGGATTCTTCGGGTACCAAACGTTTAACTTCCCGGCGATCCCAATATCGTTCCCCGGTTTCTGTGTCGGTCGCTACATACGACTCATATTCGATTTTCTCTTTCATTGAACTGATTTTTTGACCTCCAAAAGTGTCAACTTTTTTCAGTTCAAGTCACACTTCTTTCCTTTTATATTAGTTGGGGTCTAAGATTTCACAATGATAAGTGATCTAAGATTTCTAAATAGTTCATGGAGTTGATTTCTTAATGATAGGTGGAGTAAGATTGAAAGGT
>JAFLTN010000297.1 GCA_022510445.1 Muribaculaceae bacterium
GTCATAGTCTTGTCAAAGTAGGCGTTAAGATCCTTACGGTCGGCAACGACGGACATTTTCTCGTTGCCCACTTGAGCATAGAACTTATATTTGCCAAAGTCAGGACGTTGTTGGTCGGTTTCCTTATAGACATTGAATTTGTCTACCGTAAGGCTTCCTGTGGGGCCAGCAATTACATTCTTAACCTGAAAAGCCGTGTCCGGAACTTTCTGTTGGATCTTGCTCGGATAATATTTCTCCATCAATTGAGGAACAGTCATTTCCTTTTTCTTGTAAGCCTCAAGGTCTTGTGGATCCATTTTCTGAGGCTTCAGCTGTTCTCCATTGATTTTAGCGGTAAAGTACCAGTCTTCGGGCTTCTGTTTATTTTGGTAAGCATGGCCATGCGTCACCTTATCGCCATTGACAGTAATCATCTGAGGTTCGCGGAGCTTCCTTTCCTGTTTAGATTCGTTCTTTTGTTCCTGATTAACCTCGCTTTTTTGATCCTTCTTGGCTTCAGCCGTTTCCTTCTTTTCCTCTTTCTTTTCTGAGGAATTGCTGACCTTTG
>JAFLTN010000298.1 GCA_022510445.1 Muribaculaceae bacterium
GTTTGCCATATTGAATATCGAAAAAGCACAAATTCAGAATATCTTGACGACAACGACTGCTACAGAATCTATTTCACGGATTATGCCACAAACACGGCGATCCGGGAAGTGAAAAAAGATCAGTATGAATCGAAGTATGAAACAAGCGAAAATCTGGAGCAGCATTGGCCGATAATGAGGAATCATATCTATCGCTTTTACGTGGGAGCGGAGAACACGCCACAGGAAATAAGGGTGAAAGTGGTTGACTGGGGCACGGAACGGCCGGCGAAGGAAGAGGTTTGGTGACGCTCGCTTCGCTTCGCTTCGCGAAAGTTTAAAGTTTAAAGTTTAAAGTTTAAAGCGAATAGTATTTGGAAATATGGGGATTGGATAGGGCATTTGGAGGCTGGAAGCCTCCGCTCCATTGGGGTTGGAAAGGGGGATGGGAGGATAAATTAACCTGATGAAGATGAAACTGTTGAAATATTTTTTGATGTTGGTGCTGATGGCGGGACTTGCCGGTTGCAGCGACGATTGGGGTGTGAAGTCGGATATAGATG
>JAFLTN010000299.1 GCA_022510445.1 Muribaculaceae bacterium
GACGCAGAATTTGTGGTGGACTTGGGTGAAGTGAAACCGGTGGACAACGTAAGGTTGGGAGCGCTGGGCTTCAGTCAGGTTTGTGTGGCGTTGCCCGAGAATGTGGAACTTTACGGATCGACCGACGGAGAGAATTATGCTCTCTTGGCCACTGAGAATGTGCCCGAGGACATGGTGTATGTAAAGGATGCCACAGTATACGACATGAATTTCAACAAGTTGGGTTCGAAGGCACGGTATCTGAAAGTAAAAGCCAAGAATCCGGGGAATATACCGGCAGGACTTCCCAGAGAGGGCGCCAAGACCTGGTTATACTTCGATGAGATCTCAGTCGATTGATAAGAAGCGCTCGCGCTTCTTATCAATCGAAAGTTCAAAGTTCAAAGTTTAAAGTTTAAAGCGAATAGTATTTGAGAGGAGGCTCTCAATGGAGAGGAGGCTAACGCTTCGCTGACGCTCAGCGAAAGTTTAAAGTTTAAAGTTTAAAGTTTAAAGGTTGGAAAGTTGGAAAGTTGGAAGGCAATGGAGCGGAGGCTTCCAGC
>JAFLTN010000003.1 GCA_022510445.1 Muribaculaceae bacterium
ACACTAATCGGCCATACAGTCTTGGGAAAACCCCAAGATCTGTGTGCAAAATTAGAAAAAATCCTTTAATCTGCCAAAAAGTCCGGGAATTTCTTCCCGGGAATAAATTATTCAGCAGCTGCCTCTTCAGCGGGGGCGTTTGCTTCAGTTTCAGCTTCAAGAGCTGACTTGGCTGCAGCTTCTTCAGCGGCGAGCTTTTCAGCTTTTTTCTTTGCCACTGCTTCGCCTTTCAGGCGATTTTTCTCAACTTCAGCTGCCAAACGGTTTTTAGCTTCTTCAGCTTTTTTAGCATCGTTTTTAGCCTGAGCTGCCTTAACTTGTTTTTCGCGTGCATCTTTCCAGACATTGAAGCGTAATTTTGCTTCTTCTTCTGTGAAAGCACCTTTCTTAACGCCAACACGGAGATGCTTCATGAGCAGAACACCTTCATGAGAAAGGATTGAACGAACTGTGTCGGTCGGTTGGGCACCAACCTCTACCCAATACAAGGCACGGTCAAAGTCTAAACTTATTGTAGCAGGATTAGTGTTCGGATTGTAAGAACCTATCCTTTCAATAAATTTACCATCACGTGGTGCCCTGCTATCGGCGACTACAATTGGATAGAAAGCGTAGCCTTTACGGCCATGACGCTGCAATCTGATTCTTGTTGCCATAAACTTGCCGGTTTATTGTTTTGGTTTTATTAGTTATTTAAATCGCTGAAAGCTTTTTGCCTTTAGCGGATGCAAAGTTAACTTTTTTCTTTCTTCTGTGCAACATTTATATATTGTTTATCCCTCAATAAAGACCCCAATGGTCAAAATCATCCCCAAATGTAGCGTTCAGGTTTCCCGACAAAAACAGGAATAAATAATTTATTGGTAATATTAAACACAATGGGTGTGTCAGTATAAAATTGACTGACACACCCGTCTTTGTCTGTTAGATATAGTTTATATTAAGATCTCATTTTTAGAAATAGGATACAAATCAAGGAATAATCACTGAAAGAATCTTCACGGAGTGTGCTACCGCATCATAACAATACTGATAGATGTAGGGAACAAGACCGAAGAAAATAATGCCGCCAACGCATAGCCACAAAGCGACTTTCTCGCATTTGAAGGTTCTGATTGTGGCAACTTTAGGTTCATCATGGCTGATCCACATTGCTTTAACAACCAACAGATAGTAGTAAAGAGAGATGATGGTATTGATCAAAGCAACAAGCACAAGCATATAAAGCGCCCATGAATTCGAAGATGTCACAGATGTGAAGATAAGAATCTTACTGAAGAAACCTGCAAAAGGCGGAATACCTGCAAGGGAGAACATGGCAAGAGTCATGGCAAATGACAACCAGGGATTTGTTTTGTGAAGTCCGTTGTAGTCATCCATTGAAATAATTCCGGTATTCTCTTCAATAGTATTGATAACCAAGAAGGCTCCGATGTTGCTGACTACATATACAAAAATATAGAATAACATGGCGGAAAGCCCAAGTGTCTCTGAAGCCATTACGCCGAGCATTATATAACCGGCCTGAGAGATTGAAGAGAATGCCATGAAACGTTTCATGTTTTTCTGGCGAAGAGCAAACAGATTACCTATAGTTATCGTCAGAATGATTATTCCATACATCATCCATTCCCATGCATCTGAATATACAGCTCCGAAGCATTGTGCAAAAATTACGAAAAAGGCGAATGCAGCCGCTCCCTTAGACACCACAGACAGATAAGTGGTGACAGCTGTCGGGGCTCCCTGATAAACGTCGGCAGTCCAAAGATGGAAAGGTACCAAAGAAAGTTTGAAACCTATTCCTGCAATCATGAATGCGAGAGCGACAATCAGGAGTCCGCTCATTTCACCCTGACTGATAGCTACGGCCAGATCATTGAAATATAAAGACCCGGCAGAGAAAGCATAGACAAACGATAGCCCTACCAAAAGAATTGCAGAAGAGAACACCGCTGTCATGATATATTTGATTGCGGCTTCATTGCTTTCATATTTTCTTTTATTAAAGGCTACCATTGCTGCGAGCGGAAGGGAAGCAGATTCAAGTCCGATGATAAACAACAGGAAGTGTCGGGCTGAAACCATCAGATACATTCCGAATATAGTGACGAGGAGCAATTCATAAAATTCTCCTTTCCTCACTGAAGCTTCATCATTCTGAATCCATTTGGCGCTTTGAAGAAGAACCAAAAAAACGCCTACATTAAGGATGGCTTTTATTGCATTTGTTGCGGTGTCGTTTACATACATGCCACCGAAAACAGGTACGCCGGCAGCCGGGATTATCCATATTGCGATCGTTCCAAGTGCAAAAAGGATGGCAGTGAAGGGTGTAAGTATTTTTTTACCTTTTTCTCCTGAGAAAGTATCAAACAGGAACACCAGCATAAAGATCCCAAGCACGATCATCTCGGGAATCATATGTCCGAATTGAGAATAAGTCATTTTAAAAACGCTTGTTATGTATTGTCAAAACATTGCCTTAGATAACTCCCCCTTGAATAGCTGCAATGATGGGGGCAAAACTATGTTGGATAGCTTCATTTATCCAGTTGGGGAAACAACCGATTCCTGCTATGCACAGTATTAAGGTAACTGTGGAGAGCCTTTCAAACCAGGTGGCATCAGTAAGAGAGAGATGATGATCATCCTGAACCGGACCCAATAAGAGTTTTCCAACAACTCTCAAGATGTAAACAGCGGTTATTACGATTGCAGTTGTTGCAGCAATAACGAATATTCTGTGGAATACATCAGCATCCTGGAAAGATCCTACAAAGATTGTCATCTCAGCCACGAAACCGGAAAGTCCGGGCAGCCCTAAAGAAGCGAAACCGGCAATCATGTAGCAGACACCGAGATAAGGCATAATTTTCATCAGTCCACCCATCTGTCGGATATCACGAGTGTGAGTGCGGCCGTAGATCATACCGATCAAAGCAAAGAAGAGGGCAGTCATAAGACCGTGTGAGAGCATCTGCATGATGGCTCCCGTCATTGCTGTGGTGTTAAGCATAAGGATTGCAAACAACACCATTCCGCAGTGAGAAACCGATGAATAAGCATTGATATATTTGAGGTCGGTCTGGACGCATGCAGAGAAAGCACCGTAGACAATACTTACACCGGTCAGAATAATGAAGATCCATGCAAGCTGGTTGGCAGCCTGAGGCAAAAGGAAAATTGCAATACGGAAACAACCATATCCTCCAAGCTTCATAAGCACGCCGGCATGAAGCATTGACACTGCCGTCGGTGCGCTGGCGTGACCGTCAGGACTCCAAGTATGGAACGGGAACATAGCTCCGAGTACTCCGAATCCTACAAATGTAAAACAGAATAGCATATACTGCCAGTCAGCATCTATGGCTGCATTGTGTGAAATCTCAAGAATGTTCCAGGTTAAGACTCCACCCTGGGGCGCACTGTGCCAATAAATTCCGAGAAGACCGAGCATCAGGAATGCTGATCCACCCATGAGCATAAGAGTCAGCTTCATGGCTGAGTATTCCTTACGCCCTGTACCCCAAACACCGATAAGAAGATACATCGGAATCAAGGCAACCTCATAGAACATAAACATTGTAAAAATGTCAATGGAGATAAAGAATCCGAATACACCGGTGCTCAGAAGAGCATACCAGAGGAAGAAATTCTTAGGGAGCGGATTAATTTTCCATGATGCGAAGGTGCCGGCAAAAACAATGATTGCAGATAATAATATCATCAGCACAGAGATACCGTCAACTCCGACAGCCAGATGAATGTTGAGTGGAGCATACCACATCCAGCTTCCTGTAAAGAGCATCTCATCTGTAACACCCATTTCCCTCAGACGAAGAAAATCGCAGCAAAGCCAAATAGCAAGTCCGAGAAGCACGGTAGAACAAATCACCATTACAGTCCGGATAGCATTCATGCTGCTGTTGCGGCATAACCCGAGACCTGCCATCATGGCGATCGGGATCACGACAAACCAGATTAATATATTTTCAAACATGATGTTAAGCTAATTTTTCTTTACTAATGATAAAAAGTTAAATGAGACACAGCCAGGTAATTGCGGCAAGTATGATAGCTCCTGTGATATACCAGCCAACGTAAGACTGAACTTCTCCGGACTGCATTCCTCTGATTGAGTAAGATACTTTCTGAGTTACTTTGGCAAACATATCCATTGTGGCATCAATCACATGACGGTCGAACCAGGCTATACTCTTACAGATAATATTGAAAATAATATTATGTGTGATAAACATATATATTTCATCCCAATAGAATCTGCGGTTAGCTGCAGTCCAGAGAGCAGGACAAGCGTTCTTGAATTTTTCCGGGAGATTGTTCTTCTTCATATACATCAGGGCTGCCAGAGCGATACCTGCAACTGCTACAATAAGACTTGTGCATGCCACCGGAGCTTCTATATGGATATGGTAAGGTTCTCCGTTCCAGGTTACAAATTCGCCGAAGGGTATCCAGCCGGCACATATTGAAACGCCTGCAAGCAATATCAGTGGCACTGACATTTGCCATGGTGCATCGTGTGGTTTATGTTCTTTGTAATGTGGATTCTCTTCTCCCCAGAACACTACAAAGTAGAGACGGAACATATAGAATGCAGTGAGTCCGGCCACCATTGTCATCCAGGCTCCCCAGAACCAGTGACGATTGAACATAGCAGTTAGCATCTCGTCTTTTGAGAAGAATCCAGCAAACGGCCAGATACCGGCAATTGCGAGACAGCCAATCAGGAAAGTCCAGTGGGTTATCGGCATATATTTCCTCAGGCCACCCATGGAAGTGTAATTATTCGAATGGACAGCATGTATCAATGCACCGGCTCCCAGGAAGAGGAGGGCCTTGAACATGGCATGTGTGAAAAGATGGAACATACCTGCCATGTAACCGAGACCTGCATAATGAACTCCTTCGATCGGTTGGTCGTATGCACACCCAAGTGACACCATCATGAAAGCGATCTGTGAGATGGTTGAGAATGCAAGAATTCGTTTTATATCTATCTGTGCACATGCAACGACTGCGGCATAGAAAGCTGTGATGGCGCCCACGCAACAGATGAATGTGAGGGCAGCGTCGACTACACAATATATCGGGAACATTCTTGCCACAAGATATACACCTGCAACAACCATGGTGGCTGCATGGATAAGGGCGGAAACAGGAGTGGGACCTTCCATTGCGTCTGGCAGCCAGATATGCAACGGCATCATTGCCGATTTACCCATACCTCCTGTGAAGATGAGAACCATCGCCCATGTCAACACAGATGCACCCATATAGGTGGCGCCACCGGTTGTGCCTAAAACAGCTTCCGGGTTATTTGTCAGTTCTATGAAATTGAATGTATCGGTGTAATATGAAAGTATAAGTATACCGATCAAGAATCCAAGGTCAGCAAAACGAGTCACAATAAATGCCTTCTTTGAAGCCGAAACAGCCGACGGCAATTTATAGAAGAATCCAATAAGAAGATAGGATGATACTCCCACAAGCTCCCAGAAAATATACATCTGGAAAATGTTGGTTGCAACTACAAGTCCAAGCATTGAGAATGTGAAAAGAGAAAGGAATGCATAATATCTCTGGAATCCCTGTTCTCCTTCCATATACCCCCAACTGTAAAGGTGAACCATAAAAGAAATGGTTGTGATCACAATCAACATAAGGGCTGAAATAGGATCAAGAAGGAATCCTATCTTAACAACCAGACTTTGGGTAAATGCAAGCCAGGTTACATCGAAAACCTGATATTGCTGACGGACTCCGTCGATAATGAATAACGGGTCGCCGCTGAAATAATAGGTGCAGGCCACAATATAAGCAAGCACAGCTGTGGTTCCGAGGCCACATATGCCAAGGAATCCGGCTACTTTATGCGACATTTTGACGCCCCCTATTCCAAGAATAAGGAACATGGCAATTGGAATAGCCAGGATCAAAATAGGAATAGTTACCTCCATATCTTAGAACTTCATTTGTTTTACTTCATTGATATCAGTGCTGCCTACAGCACGATATATATTGATTATTATTGCAATTGCAACCGCAGTTTCCGCTGCAGCCAAAGCCACGGCAAAAAGTGTGAAAACCATGCCTTCCATAGAACCCGGAAAAAGATAACGGTTGAAGATCACAAAATTGAGATCGGCAGAATTGAGCATAAGCTCAAGCGAAATAAGAATTGCAATAAGGTTTTTACGGGTCATGAACCCATAGATGCCGCACACGAGCATAATAACGCTCGGCACCAGATACCATAACATGCTTAAATCCATATCCATTTAATCTTTACGAGCGATAGTCACACCGCCGATTATACATGCTAAGAGAAGAACACTGATTGCCTCAAAGGGAAGCAAATATTGAAATTTTTCTCCTCCTGTGAAAGCGATACCAATATCGTGCATGGTAATTTGATTGCCGGCCTCCAGACATTGCATTAATGAAGCTCCATGAAGCAACGGCATATAGAATATTGCAAAAAGAAGTACAACAGCAGATGCCACTGAAACTAAAATGCCCCAAAGCTTCCTATGTGAAAACAATGCTGAGTCCTTTTCATTTGGCTTATTGGTAAGGAGAATGGCAAAAACGAAAAGCACCATTATACCACCGGCATAGACAGCTATCTGGACCGCACCCAGGAACTGGTATCCCATCTGAAAATAGAATACAGCTGTTCCCAGTAGCACGAAAAGCAGATAGGTGGCTGCCCTCAGTATTTTTTTTGACGTGACCGCCTTTATGGAGAAAACCACCAAGGCAATCGCAATCACAAAATAAACAATTATATTACCTACGGAATCCATTTGTTTGTTAGTAGTTGAAAGTTTAAATTTAAATTTGAATCTGATGCTGTGCTTTTAAGTTATAAGAAAAATTATTCTTTGTCAGCTTTCGTTTCACCAGATACATTTTGAGTTTCTGAAACTTCTTTATCCGGGGGATTTCCCTCTTTTGGATTTTCAGGGGCCGGTTCCTTTACAGCCTCCTGATTTTCCTGAGCTTTGGCCGCAGCCTCTTTCTCAGCTTTTATCTTAGCGGCTTTTGCAAGAGCTTCAGCCTTTATCTTAGCAAGTTTCTCAGGATCAATGGCAGGTTTAGGGGCAGGCGCCGGTGTGTCATCCTTTGGTTCCGGCTTATAATTAAGTTGTTTCATTAAAGAATTACGAGTGAATGTGGCCTGCTCAAAATCATTTGAGAATTCAAGTGCATCCTGGGGACAAGTCGTGACACACAACATACAGAATGTACAGCTTCCCAAGTCATATAAATATTTGTCGAGCTTCCTTTTCTTTTTCCCGTCAGGAAGGTCAACCATTTTAGTCGTGAGTTGGATAGTGCCATTAGGACAGTTCATCTGGCATATGCCGCATCCTATGCAACGATGGCGCCCCTCTTTATCATAGATAAGGGTTAATTCTGCACGGAATCGGTCAGCAATTTGTAAAGTTGCCCTGTTTTCGGGATATTGTTCAGTGATTTTCGGAGTGACGAGTTCCTTGCCTGTGACCACCATACCGTCAACAAGGCTTTTTATTCCCTTAGCCGCTTCCGAAAAATATTCCTTAATACTTCCCATTATTAATATTAAATTTATTCGTAATCTATTTATCGTTCTGTCTGACCTCCAAGGATATCAAGCAATTCAGTGGTGATGGCCTGTTGCCTGAGCTTATTGTATTCCAATTGGAGTTCTTCGAGGAGTTTCTTGGCATTATCATTGGCACTTTGCATGGCCATTACTCTTGCAGCCTGTTCAGAAGCCCTGTTTTCTATTGTGATTTCTTGCATTGTTGAAAGCACAAACATAGGGAGAACTTCATTAAAGATACTGTCAGGATCCGGTTCAAAAAGATAAAATTTATTATCATCTTTTGCGGCAGACCCATCGTTTTTTTCAACATCGGGAGAGACCGGGAATAGGACAGCCACCTGAGGCCTTTGGCGGCTCATTGAAAAAAATCTCATATAAACTGTCTCAACCAGGTCATATGTCGTGTCTTCAAATCCTTTCTGCAGGCCTTTGGTGAAATCATTAACTGTAGCACCCGCCATCTTTGAATCTATTCCTTCTTCCGGCAAATTGACTGCAATTTCCGGAATATTCAGTTTCTTTGTGGCATTTGCCATTTTCTTTCCTATTGGTATAACAGTGATTTCAACCTTATCTCCATATTTTTCACGAAGATAAGACAGATGGGAAAGAAGATATTTAAAGATATTTATATTATATGCACCACAAAGACCGTCGTCACTGCCAAATACGACGACAGCAACCCTCTTAACCTCGCGGTTTACTATAAGGGGAGATTGGAAGTCAAGTCCTGTGGCCAACAAGTGATCCATAATGGAAGTGACCTGACTGCGAAAAGGCACAAGACGTTTTAGCTCCAGTTCATTCTTATGAACCTTTGCAGATGAAATCATCTTCATGGCGCCGGTGATTTTCTCACTCGACGACACCGAACCAATTCTAATCCTTAAAGCCTTTAGGGTAGCCATTCAAAAAAATATTTCTGATGTTGAGGTTATTTAATTTGAAGATTAAATTCAAGATTTGTATCTCGCTGATATCTCATTTGCACAATCTTTCAGTTTCTGTTCGATGTCTGCATTGAGGATACCGGCTTTTAGCTGATCGAGGACTTCCTTCTGATATTTAGCTTTAAGCAATTGGAGGAAAAGACCTTCAAATTCTTTTACCTTGTCAATAGGAACGTTTTCGAGCAGTCCGTTTACACCGCAATATATAACCGCGATCTGATTTTCCACCGGCCAGGGTTGATACTGTGGCTGAATAAGAAGCTGCTGGTTCTTTCGACCTCGGTCGATCACTTTGGCAGTCACCGGGTCGATATCACCACCGAATTTGGTGAAAGCTTCCAGTTCACGGAATTGAGCCTGAGCAATCTTTAAAGTACCGGCCACTTTTTTCATAGCCTTAATTTGTGCGTTACCACCCACACGGGAAACAGAAATACCCACATTAATTGCAGGACGGATACCCTGGTTGAAAAGGCTTGTCTCAAGGAAGATCTGACCGTCGGTAATAGAAATTACATTCGTCGGGATATAGGCTGAAACGTCGCCTGCCTGTGTTTCGATAATAGGCAATGCTGTGAGAGACCCTCCTCCTTTCACTATTGGCTTAAGCACCTCAGGGAGGTCATTCATATTAGAAGCCACTTCCTGATTGTCAATGATTTTTGCAGCTCTTTCAAGAAGACGAGAATGGAGATAGAAAATATCGCCTGGGTAAGCTTCACGGCCGGAAGGACGTTTCAGGATAAGTGAGATTTCGCGGTAGGCAACGGCCTGTTTTGAAAGGTCATCATAGACAATGAGGGCATCACGGCCGGTATCTCGGAAATATTCTCCGATTGCCACGCCTGCAAACGGACTGTAATAGCGCATGGATGCGGAATCTGATGCACTTGCAGCGACTACCACCGTATAATCCATTGCACCATATTTTTCGAGAGTATGGACCAAAGAAGCAATAGTAGAACCTTTCTGCCCGATTGCCACATATATACAATAGACAGGTTTGCCATCAAGGTAATTCTGGCGTTGGTTTATTATTGTGTCTATTGCAATCGCAGTCTTACCGATCTGACGGTCACCGATGATCAGCTCACGCTGTCCGCGACCGATAGGAATCATGGCATCCACAGCCTTTAGACCTGTCTGGAGAGGCTGATTTACGGGTTGACGGAAGATAACTCCAGGTGCTTTCCTTTCAAGGGGCATATTGATGAGTTTTCCCTCGATAGGTCCTTTGCCGTCAATGGGTTCACCAAGGATATTGATTACACGTCCAAGAAGACCTTCACCCACAGGAATAGAGGCGATTTCACCGGTGCGTCTAACCGACATATTTTCGGTGATGCTGTTTACATTGTTGAGCAAGACAACGCCCACATTACTTTCCTCGAGGTTAAGTGCAACCCCTTTAACACCGTTCTCAAACTCCACAAGTTCATTTGAACGGACATTTTCCAGCCCATACACATGAGCCACTCCGTCACCGACCTCAAGAACGGTGCCGACCTCTTCGAATTTGGCCTTTGAAGTGACGTTTTCAAGCTGTTTTTTCAGTATATCAGATATTTCGCTCGGGTTAAGCATTTTAATTCACTTAGCTTAATAATGTTTGACGTAGTTGTTCGAGTTCATTGCTCAGAGAGGCATCCATTCTTACTGAATCGACGTCTATGATAAAGCCTCCGATCAATTCCGGATTTACTGTTTCCGAGAATTCGAGTTCGGAATCTTTAAAAGCCTCTTTAACGAGATCTCTTAATTTTTTCATTCTCTCATCATCAAGTTTCACAGCTGTGGTGATCCTGACCTGAGAGATACGGTTTTCTTTTCGATATATGTCGCGATAGGCGAGAAGCATTGCGTAAGCAAACTCTACACGTTTCTGTTCAATGATAAGTTTGACGAATTGGTCAAAAACCTGTATTTTGGGTTCACCGGCAGCCGCTAAAAGCAGATTTTCCTTATCCTGATTGCTCACATACGGATTAGATAGAACCTTCTGAAGGGTAGGTTCAGACTGGGAGGCTTTTATAACTCTTTTTGAAAGAGCATAAAGGTCTTTTGTCTTATCATGTTCCTTGGCGAATTTATATAACGCCTTGGCATATCTACGTGGAATAAGACCGTTGTCCATTATCAGTTCTGTTGAATTTCGTCTAACATCTTATCAACGAGTGCAGCTTGTGATTTTTCATCTTTAAGCTGACCGCGCACCATTTTCTCGGCTATCTCTAATGAGAAACGGCTCACCTCATTTCTAAACTGCAATTCAGCTTCCTTGCGAGACTGTTCAATAGAAACGCGTGCAGCGTCCATTACCTTTTTAGCCTCCTCTGAAGCCTCTTTCTTAGCATCTTCTATAATCTGAGTCTTCATTCTTGCGGCATCCCTCAACATTTCCGCCTGTTTCACCTGGGCGTCTTCCATGTATTTTTGAGCTTCGGCACGGGCATTGTCAAGTTGAGATTTTGCCTCTCTGGCATATTCCACTCCCTTGTCGATTGTATCGGCACGTTCATCCATATTCCTGAGGATTACAGGCCAGCCCCAAATAGCGAGGACTACAAAAAGGATGATGAATGCAATAAACATCCAGAAAACTAAGCCAAAATCAGGGGTGAAAAGTTCCATAAGAATGATTTTAAAATTGATTAGATTAAGATTACAAGGTCAAACCGTCAAGATAATGATCAGATGAATAATGCAAGGGCTGAAACGATAACAGCGAAGAGTGCCACACCTTCAATAAGGGCTGCGATAACGATCATGTTTGAACGGATATCACCGGCTACTTCCGGTTGACGAGCGATAGCCTCCATTGCTGAGCTACCAATATTACCGATACCGATACCTGCACCGATTGCTGCGATACCTGCTCCAAGTGCGGCGCCGAGAGCGCCAAGTGCTGTTGTTGCTGCTAAAATCATATTTATAAGTTTTTAATTGTTAGTTTTTTCAGATTATGGTGTTTATTTATAATTCAAATTTGCTCTTGTTTACTCTGCCGTCTGAACGGAAGTTTCAGGAGCCTTCTCAGTTAAAACATTGTCTTCGTGTTGTTTCTTTTCTCCATGATGCGGATTTTCAGTGCTCATCGAGATGAAAATCGTGGCTAATAATGTGAAAACGTAAGCCTGGATAAAACTTACCAACACATCAAGACAAAGCATAAAGATCGAGAAAAGAATTGAAACGAAAACAGAACCTCCTGCTGCGATCGCTCCAAACGCCGCAAAAATAAATATAAGGAGAGTAAGGGTTATCACTATCATGTGTCCGCCCATCATATTGGCGAAAAGACGCACGCAGAGAGCCGCCGGTTTTGTGAAGATTCCGAAAATCTCAATGAACTGCATTATAGGAATCGGGAATTTCAGGAATAATGGCACATCCGGCCAGAAGATTTCTTTCCAATAATGTTTTGACCCCATTATGTTGGTGACAATGAAAACTAATATTGCCAGAACCAAAGTAATTGCAATGTTACCGGTCAGGTTAGCACCTCCCGGGAAAATCACAATAAGGCCTACAAGGTTCATAACCAAGATAAAGAAAAAACATGTGAGCAGGAAAGGAGCATATTTTTTTGCGCGGTCATGAAGTGTTGATTTTATAACTCCGGAATAAATGAAATCAATCAACATTTCCATAAATCCCATGCCTTTACGGGGAGCTTTTAATCCTTTTCTGGAATACCAACCCACGACAGCCATAACCATTGCGGTCACAATCACTGTTGCAATGAGAAGGGCAAGAACATTTTTAGTTATTGAAATGTCGTAAGGTTTGTATTCTCTATAATAGGTTTCATTAAATCCTACATATCCCCCTATTACAGCTTCAGCTTTCTCTACATCCCCTTGAATTTCCGGATTTGTCATGGCTTCCTCTTTGATACGGGATTCCTCATCACTCGGAATAGGGAATATTTGAACCACTTTGTTCTTGTGTTTGCTTACATGGGCAAGAACGAACTGATACTTTTTCCCATCTTTTTCTATCGTAACAATGCGGGGTTCAGCAATCACGTGAACTTCTCCCGTTTCAGGGTCTTTATGTTCCACATATTCCGTGAGACGTGCAGATGAAAAATTGATCCACTTGCCATCTTCAGCCCTTACTATAACAGGAAGAGGAATTCTATAAACATGACTGAAAGGTACTTCCCATCCATATCCGTCTCCAAGGTGATGGAATATAATCTCCTTTACATCTATGTCTTTTCCTCCATCAGATGCAGAGAGTTTTGCCGGCATTATAAAAGACAGCAAAGCAATCATTATCAATATCAGAGGACTCTTCTTATTCATCATGTTTTTATTTATCATAATGGGATAATCTTTAATAGACACAGACTGCTATCTTGTTGTTGTCAACGTCAACAAGACCTCCTTTGATTTCTATTGAATTTACCCCTTCCAGGTTGGCATAGGTTACATTCCCCGCTTTCAAGACAGCAATAAGAGAAGCGTGATTGTTAAGGACAGTGAAAGATCCTTCCTTGCCGGGAAGAGTTACCGATTCCACCTCTCCACTGAACATGATTTCGCTCGGTGATATTATTTCAAGCTTCATTATTTATGAATTAAAAGGAGGATATTAGTATTATTATTTGACTTCGGCAAGCATCTTCTTTCCTTTGGCGATAGCCTCATCGATAGTGCCGACATTAAGGAATGCCTGTTCAGGATATTCATCTACTTCTCCTGAAAGGATCATTTTGAAACCTCGGATTGTTTCAGCAAGAGGTACCATGACACCCGGCAGACCGGTGAACTGTTCGGCCACATGGAAGGGCTGCGAGAGGAATCTTTGGGCTCTTCTTGCACGAGCCACAACAAGTTTGTCTTCATCAGAAAGCTCATCAACACCAAGGATGGCGATAATGTCTTGAAGCTCGTTATATTTCTGGAGAAGCTGTTTCACAGACTGGGCAGTATTGTAATGATCTTCTCCGATAATATTAGGATCCAGAATACGTGATGTGGAATCAAGAGGGTCTACAGCCGGATAAATACCGAGCTCGGCTATTTTACGGCTTAACACCGTAGTGGCATCAAGGAAGTTGAAAGTTGTGGCAGGAGCCGGGTCGGTAAGGTCGTCGGCCGGCACATAGATAGCCTGTACGGAGGTAATACTTCCTTGTTTAGTGGAAGTGATACGTTCCTGAAGCATACCCATTTCAGAAGCGAGGGTAGGCTGGTATCCTACGGCTGAAGGCATACGTCCAAGAAGAGCCGATACCTCAGAACCTGCTTGAGTGAAACGGAAGATATTGTCGATGAAGAGAAGGATATCCTGACCTCCACCTTCGCCATCGCGGAACTGTTCTGCGACAGTAAGACCGGAAAGAGCTACACGAAGACGTGCACCCGGCGGTTCGTTCATCTGTCCGAACACAAGGGTAGCCTGAGACTGGTTTACCTCTTTCATGTCGACATCGTGAAGGTTCCATTCACCTTTTTCCATTCCCTCTTTAAACTTATCACCATATTTCATGACGCCGCTTTCAATCATTTCACGCAGAAGGTCATTACCTTCACGTGTGCGTTCACCGACGCCTGTAAATACAGAGAAACCGTTGTGTCCTTTAGCGATGTTGTTGATAAGTTCCATAATAAGCACCGTCTTGCCAACACCGGCACCTCCGAAGAGACCGATTTTACCACCTTTGGAATATGGTTCAAGCAAGTCGATTACCTTGATACCTGTAAAAAGTACTTCGGTAGAAATGGCCAGGTCTTCAAAGCCCGGAGCCGGCTGATGAATAGGACGTAAGTGGTCGCGATTCAGTTCGGCCAAATGGTCAATGGGTTCTCCCACCACATTAAGAAGGCGTCCTTTAACCTGGTTTCCGGTTGGCACAGCTATAGGCCGACCGAGGTCTTCAACTTCAACACCGCGGCGCAAACCGTCGGTACTTTCCATTGCGACACATCTGACAGTGTCTTCGCCCACATGCTGCTCAACTTCGAGAATCAATTCCTCACCGTTGTCACGTTTCACTCTCAATGCGTTATAAATTGGTGGCACATTGTTTTTTCCACCTTCAAAAGAAACGTCTATTACCGGTCCGATCACCTGGGTTACTTTTCCAATATTGGCGCTCATAATGCTGCTTTATGGTAAGATATTAATTCAGTTAATATAAAGAAATTAGAAATGCCATCCGAGTGCTACGAAAATAGCCATGAGAATAAGATTGGCCAAAGACAGAGGCATCAGGTATTTCCATTCAAATGAAAGCATCTGGTCGATCCTCACACGAGGGAAGGTCCATTTGAACCATATAATAATATATGAAACAAAGAAACTTTTAAGTACGAACCAAACGATTGATGGAATCACATCCATTGCATGGTTGAAACCGTCCCATCCGGGAACATGCAAGGGCATCCATCCTCCCAAGAACATAAGGGAAGCTATTCCTGAAACAATGAAAAGGTTAAGATATTCTGCAAGATAGAAGAATCCGAAATGGATACCTGAATACTCAGTGTGATATCCGGCAGTCAATTCATGTTCAGCTTCCGGCAGGTCGAACGGGCCACGATTGGTTTCTGCCGTAGCGGCTACTATATAAATGAGGAAGGCTATGATTGCCGGGATATGCCCCCTGAAAAGGAACCAAGCCTTATCCTGTTGCCAGACAAGTTCGTTTATATTCATTGTGCCTGCAAACACGATGATGGTCATAAGCGCGAGACCTAATGAAATCTCATAACTTACCATTTGGGCACCGCTTCGCATGGCACCTATGAGGGTGTATTTATTATTGGAAGACCATCCGGCAAGCAGAATACCAAGCACTCCCACAGAAGAAACTGCAAGTATAAAAAATATTCCGATATTATAGTCGATTATTTGAAGTCCTCTTCCCCAGGGGAGACATGCAAGCATCACAACGGAAGATGTGATGACGAGATAGGGGGCAAGCTTGAAAAGGAAACGGTCGGTGTCTTTAAGACAAATCAATTCCTTTACAAGAATCTTGAACATGTCGGCAAAAACCTGAAGCACTCCCCATTTCCCGACACGCATAGGACCCAGACGACATTGGAACCAGGCGCAAAGCTTACGTTCATAGAGGATATAGAAAAGTGCAAGAACTGTATAGGTTAGAAGCACAAGGACAGCTATAATCACACATTCAATAATGACGGCAAGCCAGTCGGGAAGAAAGCTCATCAGCCAGTTGTTGAATTCAGCAGTCCAAATTCCGAAATTAAACATATGTTTTTTTATATAAAGGACTTTATATTTCTAAGTCCGTGAGTTTCTGTTTGATTAATTAAGATGAATATTCTTATCTCATTCGCCGTTTTATCATCTGTCGATATCAGGAATCACGAAATCAAGAGCTGCACCGATTGTGATGAGGTCGGCAATCATATAGCCGCTGCATGTCAGGTTCATGACACCAACCAGATTGAAGCACGGGCTTTGGAAATGCACTCTGTAAGGAGTCTTTTCACCTGTGGATTCAATATAAACTCCGAATGTGCCACGGCTTGCTTCCACCTGCTGATACCAGCTTCCGGCCGGAAGTTTAATAATCTTAGGTATCTGAGCCCTGATTTCTCCTTCAGGGATATTGTCAACAAGTTGAGCAAGAATCTTGCAACTTTGTTCAATTTCTTTCATTCGCACCATATAGCGGGCGTAAGAATCACATCCGTCGAGCAAAACCTCTTCAAAATCAAGTTCTGCATAAATGGAATAGGGATGTTTCTTTCTGCAGTCGCAACTCCAGTTTGAACCCCTTCCGCTCGGACCCGTTATAGCATAATTGATGGCATCTTCTTTGGAGAGCATACCGACTTTTTTAAGCCTGTTTTTAGCTATCAAATTATTGCTGAATACTTTATGATATTCTTTCAGGCGTTCCGGCATTATGCGGATAAGTTCTTTTACATCTTTTTTGAAATCAGGATGAAGATCCGCGATCACACCTCCGATGACATTATAGTTCATCGACATTCTGGCTCCGCAGGTTTTTTCAAAGATATCCAGAACCATTTCACGTTCACGGAAACCATAGAAAAATGCGGTAGTGGCTCCAAGATCCATTGCCGTACATCCAAACGAAAGCAAATGGCTTGATATCCTCATGAGCTCATCCATCATGACTCTGATTACCTGTGCGCGTCGAGGCACCTCTACTCCAAGAGCCTTTTCAATACACATGCATAAGCAATGTCTGTTCTGATGAGCCGACATATAATCCATTCGGTCTGTAAAATGAAGAATCTGCGGATATGTCAGGTTTTCACTTAGTTTTTCAATTCCTCGATGGATATAACCGGAAACTACATCTACTTTCTTTACAGTTTCTCCGTCGACCGAAGCACGGAATCTCATCACTCCATGGGTGGAAGGATGTTGAGGGCCTATATTTACGACATATTCGTTTTCTTCAAAAACTTTGCCGGGAACCTTTGTGATTTTACCATCCGGACCTTCAACATAGCTTACGGTCTCATCTTCATTCTTTTCGTCTTCAGTTGGAATGGGATTCAATTCAGGGTTAGCGTCATAATCCTTGCGAAGAGGGTGACCTTTCCAGTCATTACGCAAGAAGAAACGGCGCATGTCGGGATGATTAATAAATTTTATCCCATAGAAATCGTAGACTTCACGTTCCTGGAAGTTAGCTACTTTCCACAGATCGGAGACACTGTGAATCATAGGATTCTTTCTGTCTTTCACAGCTACCTTGACAGAAATAACTTCCCAGTTTCTTGATGTAGACGTTAGATAATAAATCACACCTAAGGATTCTGTCCAGTCCATTCCGACTACAGCAGAAAGCACATCGAACTCCAATCCTGGTGTTTCCTTTAGAGCTTTAGCTAACGGATACCAGTTTTTCTCCTCAACTGTCACCAAAAGAGTCTCCCCCTCAGTAAATAATGCTGAAGGGCAAATTTCGGCTATCTTATCTTTTATGTCGCTCATGATGAAAAAGTTGCTAATTTGAAACCGCTAAATTCAGCAGCCTATCCGGCCCTCCGTTTCAGGATGTTTCTCGAAAAATTCCTGAATTTTTTCTTTACGGTTAACGCCACCGAAGAATTTTTGAACCTTTATCTTGCGCTGTAACTGCATCAACCCGTAGAACATTGCTTCAGGGCGTGGCGGACAACCGGGGATAAACACATCTACAGGAAGGATCTGTTCAACACCTGTGACCACACAATAAGAGTTTTTAAAAGGACCGCCGGAAACAGCGCAACCACCGCAGGCTATTACATATTTCGGTTCAGCAAGTTGTTCGTAAAGGCGACGAAGAACAGGAGCCATACGATGAACTATAGTGCCCTGCACCATAATATAGTCGGCCTGGCGAGGAGAATTACGGGCAACCTCAAAGCCGAAACGCGCCATGTCATAACGTGCAGCTCCAAGGCTCATGAATTCTATTGCACAGCAACTTGTGCCGAAGCAGAGGGGCCATAATGAATTAGATAACCCCCAATTTATCAATTGGTCGAATTTTCCGACCATTACGCTTGCTCCGGTTGCATTGAGTTCTTCAACGAGTTTGTCGATATATTCGTTGTCTTTGAAGTCCTCATGCTTCATGCTTTTAATTTTCACGTCCATTTGAGGGCTCCTTTCCGCCAGGCGTATGCCAGGCCTAAAATAAGTATGAACATAAAGATTCCGATGCAAAGAAGCCCTTGAGGTCCAAGGTTCTTCATTACCACTGACCAGGGGTAAAGAAATACGGTTTCCACATCGAAAATAAGGAAAAGGATGGCGAAGATATAATAACCAGCCTTAAATTGGATCATTGACTCGCCTCTCGTGGGGATTCCACATTCATAAGGTTCGGCTTTTCTAAGCGAGAACGACCTCGGTGAAATCAACCTGGCGATCAGTAAGGCGGCAAAAACAAGTCCAAGACCTGTAAGGGTGGCTGTAATTGCCAAAGCACCATTGCCAATTTCAAGCAATAGACCCATAATTTGATATCAGTTAGTTAGTTAGTTTTAAAGTGTGCGATTGAAGGACCCAATGTCCCCACAATCTTTGGCAAAGATACTTAATTTTTATTAAACATAAAATTAATTTTAGGCCCCATCATATAAAATTTATTAAAATTTCGTTCGGTCTTGGTAAAAGAAAAGTAATTAAAATTATCTTTTATCATTTCCTTATATGGTTTTGCAACTTCGAAGAGCCTATTGTTCAAGGAATGTTAAAATGAAAAGGAATAAACAATATAATGTTCTTATTGTTATGAATGTAAAGAATCGGTAATAACGCCGGAATAATTATTAAAAGATAAAATTATGAATTACAATGAAATTATCAACAGCAACAATGTAGTGTTAGTTGAATTTTTTGCTTCCTGGTGCCCTCATTGCCAGAGAATGATGCCGGTAGTAGAAGAAGTTAAAGAAAAACTTGGTGACCGGGCTTCAGTTTATCAGTTTGATATTGATAAATATCAGACATTGACAGAAGAAAATGACATAGAATCTTACCCTACTTTTATTGTATATAAGGGTGGCCGTGAAGTCTGGCGTCAAAGTGGAGAAATGCCGGGCGACGAACTTTATAGGGAAGTTGCAAGATTTTTCTAAAAAATTATTGAAAATACAGGAGAATGGGTCAGACTGTTAAGTTCTGACTCATTTTTTATAGTATCTAAAAAAATAAATATGCAAGACAAACTCCACTCAAAGTTAAGATTTCGATAAATATTATGATATCGGAAGGATAAATTAAAAATGGGGATTTAATTAGTCTGGTGAGAGGATAATCCGGTTTCTCATGGTCCCAAATAAACAACCCCTTTCTTTTAAAAAATAATGACAGACATATGTAAATAAAAAGGCCGAAAGCTGTTCCTATCACACTTCCAACAAGAAGATCGCCAGGGTAGTGCATGCCGAGATAAATTCTGGAATAGCAGTTTAAAATGGCCCAAAAAAAAATGGCAATCGTAAATCGAATTTGTCTGAATACAAGAGAAAGCAAAGTTGCCACTGCAAAAGTATTGGCTGCATGAGAAGATGGGAATCCGTAAGCTCCGCCACGTTTGCCATCGACTATGTGAACAAGTTCAGATATAGGATTTTCCGGGTGAGAGGGTCTCAATCTTCCAAGCGAGGGACGGATAATCGAGGCAGTGAGCTGGTCGGCAAAAAGTACCGCCAGACAACTGCCGATGAATATGATTATCATGATTTTTAGGCCGAATGCCTTATAAAGTGCAAATAAAATGGAGATATACATGGCTCCCCAGATTAATTTGCCTGTGACAACTTTCATGAAAAAATCCCAGAAATGCGCATGATAGGAATTTAGCCAAAGGAAAGTGTCGGTGTCGAGGGAGATTAAATAGTCACCCATCTTGAGGGGTCTAAATGTTTAAACCGGATTTATGTCGTAGCGACCTTCAAGAAGTTGGAACAATTGATCGGCTGCCATCTTAGGAGTTACCTTCTCAATTACATCCGTTACGGTTCCGTCATGGTCGCAAACAAATGTAGTGCGTACAATTCCCATATATTCGCGTCCCATCATCTTTTTCTTTTGCCATACTCCCGCGAGCTCACAAAGTTTACACTCAGTGTCTGCCACCAAAGGGAATTGGAGACCGTTGTTTTCGGCGAATTTCTTATGACTCGTGGCAGAATCTTTGCTGACACCGATTATCTGATAGCCCATTTTCAGGAAAGTTTCGTAATTATCGCGGAGATTGGTGGCCTCTATAGTGCAACCTGAAGTGCTGTCTTTGGGATAAAAATAGATAATGAATTTCATATCGGGGAAATCAGACAGCTTTATTTCCTTATTGTCTGCTCCTACACCAAGTGTTTGCGGGAATTTATCGCCTATGTTCATAATAATGTAATTTTATTTATCGTAATAAAAAGCAACAACTTCAGATGCGGTATCTTAAAACTCCTTCTGTGTTATTAACTTAAGTGTGTCGTATTAATTAAAACCATTCACAGAAATCCTTTTCTATATATGTTTTAGGATAGTCATATGCCATCAGTTTGCGCTTCGCTGAATTTGAATTCCGAGTCATTATTAAAAATCAGTCAAGCTTGAGAACGGCGAGGAAAGCCTTCTGAGGCACTTCTACAGAACCTATCTGTTTCATCCGTTTTTTACCTGCTTTCTGCTTTTCAAGGAGTTTCCTTTTTCGCGTGATATCTCCACCATAACATTTTGCCGTCACATCTTTTCTCACCGCCTTAATGGTTTCGCGTGCAATAATTTTGGCACCTATGGCAGCCTGAATGGCTATGTCGAATTGCTGACGAGGGATAAGTTCCTTTAATTTTTCACACATTCGTCTGCCGAATTTAACAGCGTTATCGGCGTGAGTGAGAGTGGAGAGGGCATCAACACTTTCTCCATTCAACAGTATATCAAGTTTAACCAGTTTTGATTCACGGAAATCGTGAAGATGATAATCGAAAGAGGCATATCCCTTGGAAATGCTTTTTAATTTATCATAGAAATCGATAACAATCTCTCCGAGGGGAATGTCGAAAATAATTTCCATCCGATTCCCGGAAATATATTCCTGTTTGATCAATTCACCTCTTTTGGAAAGACAAAGAGTCATAATTGGCCCGATATAATCGGCCTGAGTGATGATTGTGGCTCTAATATAAGGCTCCTCAATATGGTCAATTAAGTTAGGATCGGGCAATCCTGAAGGATTATGCACTTCAGTGACTCCTCCTTTCTTGTCGTAGACTTTATAAGAGACGTTTGGCACGGTTGTAATGACATCCATGTCAAATTCACGTCCGAGTCTTTCCTGGATGATTTCCATATGCAGAAGTCCCAGGAACCCACATCTGAAGCCAAAGCCAAGTGCGGCTGAGGATTCGGGCTGGAAAGTTAGGGATGCATCGTTCAGTTGAAGTTTTTCCAAAGAGGCCCTAAGGTTTTCAAAATCTTCAGCATCTATAGGGTAGACACCGGCAAAGACCATAGGCTTCACCTCTTCAAAACCTTCTATGGCTTTTGAGCATGGTTTGTCGACATGAGTGATAGTATCTCCGACCTTTACCTCTTTTGAGGATTTGATTCCCGAAATTATGTAACCTACGTTTCCTGCTGACAATTCTTTGCGCGGCTCCATATTCAGCCTGAGAATTCCAATTTCGTCAGCATGATATTCTTTTCCGTTTGATACGAATTTTACAAGGTCGCCGGTGTGAATTGTGCCATTTACAATTTTATAATAGGCAATTATACCTCTGAATGGATTGAATACCGAGTCAAAAATAAGGGCCTGCAGAGGGGCGTCTGGATCACCTGCAGGTGCAGGGATCCTTTCTACTATGGCCCGAAGCACTTCATCCACTCCCATACCGGTTTTTCCGCTTGCTCTTATGATTTCTTCCGGTTCACAACCGAGAAGGTCTACAATCTGGTCTTCCACTTCATCCGGCTTGGCACTTTCCAGGTCACATTTATTAATAACCGGAATAATCTCCAGATTGTTGTCAATGGCCATATAAAGGTTTGATATCGTCTGTGCCTGAATTCCCTGGGAAGCATCAACAATCAGAAGAGCTCCTTCGCAAGCCGCTATCGAACGCGAAACCTCATAGGAGAAATCAACGTGTCCCGGAGTGTCTATAAGATTAAGAATGTATTTTTCACCAGCAAGTTCATAGTCCATCTGAATGGCATGACTCTTGATTGTGATACCGCGTTCCTTTTCAAGCTCCATGTCATCTAAAACCTGATCTTCCATATCTTTGCCCGTTACGGTGCCGGTGCGCTCCAGAAGTCGGTCGGCCAGAGTTGATTTCCCGTGGTCAATATGAGCTATAATGCAGAAATTTCTGATATTTTTCATTTTTGAAATATTTCGGTTACAAAATTAAATAAAAAAAAGCAATTCTTTATTTTGTACTAAACTCGAAGAGAATAAAGGAATTTATAATAATAACTTTGCACCAACGTTTTTTTGAAAAGCGGAAATGGTTGTTCAAACACTTTTACTGGAAACAGCATGGTTAGAATATTAACTTACATTAGATAACTGATTGGATATGTATAGGATTAATGGTAATTTGACACTGATGGGTTTATTTCTGTGTGCCGGACTTATAATGATGGGAATTTTTATCCGGTATGGATTGACACATATCGCAGACAATAAGCGTACGGTTACAGTGAGAGGGTTGTGCGAACGGGAGGTAAATGCCAATAAGGTGACCTGGCCAATCGTAAACAAGGAAGTCGGCAATGATCTGACTTTTATTTACCGAAAGATAGAAAACACAAACTCGATGATAGTGAAGTTCCTGAAAGACAATGGAATCAATGAATCCGAGATTTCGATTAACCCGCCGGCCGTCATCGACCTTCAGGCAGATAGATATTCCTACAATCAAAATCCATACAGATATAATGTCACCAATGTGGTTGTTGTGACCTCTTCTCAGGTTGATAAGGTGAACGACCTGATAAAGAAACAGACCGAGCTTTTAAAAGAGGGTATAGCCATTGTGGCCGGTGATTATCAGTATCAGACTCTATATGAATATACCGACCTGAACGCAATTAAACCTGAAATGATAGCAGAAGCTACCAAGAATGCAAGAGCTGCTGCCGATAAGTTTGCTGAAGATTCGGGAAGTAAGGTAGGCAGGATTCAAACCGCCAGTCAGGGTCAGTTTTCAATCGAAGATCGTGATCAATACACTCCATACATAAAAAGAATAAGAGTGGTTTCTTCCATAATTTACTATTTGGAAGATTAAGAGTTCGGTCCCAGAGATCATCAAAAAAACAGTTTTTAATAGAAAAATCCCGTTCATGGAATCGGTAATGACCTATGAACGGGATTTTATTATCTGTGAAGCTTTGGTAAAAGCAGTCAGTAAATTTACTTGTGAATTCCTTTTATGAAAGAGGACGTAACTTCACGGTGAAATGTCGCATTAATTCAGCTTCCCAAACAATTTCAACACCTCTGGTGATTTCATTGCGTCGGTCGTAGACATTCTTTAAAGCAGCAGCTATCACTTTCATATGATTGTCGGTATAGGTGCGTCTTGGAATGGCAAGTCTTACAAAATCAAGTCCGCCGAACCGATTTTCTCGGGTCACCGGATCACGGTCTGCAAGGATATATCCGATCTCGCAACCGCGAATGCCGGCTTCTTTATATAACTCTACTGTCAGTGTCTGAGCCGGGAATTCCTCTTTTGGAATCTTTGTGAGCACCTTGCTTGCATCAATGAAAACTGCGTGACCACCTACAGGGCGCTGATAAGGAATGCCATATTCATCAAGTAGAGATGCCAGGAATTCGAGCTGATGAATTCTGGTCTCAAGCATATCGAATTCCGTGTTTTCTTTCAATCCTACGGCGAGAGCAGCCATATCACGGCCGTTCATTCCTCCATAAGTGAGATAGCCTTCGAATGGAATAACAAAAGCCTTGGCACCTTCATACCAGTCTTCCCAACGAGTAGCAATAAACCCGCCCATATTCACAAGGCCGTCTTTCTTTGCCGACATTGTCATGCCGTCGGCATATGAAAACATCTCCCGGCAAATCTCTTTGATAGTTTTGTCTTTATAGCCTTCCTCACGCATTTTAATAAAATATGCGTTTTCAGCGAAACGGGCAGAATCGAAAATTACTCTTTTACCGTATTTGTCAGCAATTTTCTTTACTTCGCGAAGGTTTTCCATTGAAACGGGTTGACCTCCGGCAGTGTTATTCGTGATCGTAACTATTATGAAGGGTATTTTATCGGCGTTTTCACTAAGCACCTTCTCAAGTTTCTTGATATCTACATTTCCTTTGAACGGGGCTTCAAGCTGTGTGTCTTTAGCGATGTCTACAGTGCAATCAACCGCAAAAGCCTTTCTTGACTCGATATGGCCCTTTGTAGTATCAAAATGTGAATTTCCGGGCACTATGTCTCCGGCCTTGACAAGATAAGAGAAAAGAACATTTTCCGCAGCTCGGCCCTGGTGTGTTGGAATTACAAATTCGAAACCGGTGATTTCTGTGATGGTATCTTTTAACTCATAGAAAGAGCGGGCTCCGGCATAAGATTCGTCACCCATCATTAGGGCTGCCCATTGGCGGTCGCTCATAGCTCCGGTGCCGGAGTCGGTCAGACAGTCAATATAGACCTGGTCTGCTTTCAATTGGAAAACATTGTAATTGGCATCTTTAAGCCATTTTTCGCGTTCTTCACGGCTGCTTTTTCTAATAGGCTCGATCATTTTGATCTTCCAAGCCTCTGCAAAAGGTATTTCCATTTATTTAGTATTTAATGCGACTCTAAATTAGTTAAATTGTGTCAACCCACAAAACAGGTTAAAGAAAAAGAACGGCCGGATCTGTCGCAGACCCGGCCTTATTACAATTAAAATATGAGTTTATATATCAGACGCAGTTATGGTTAGATTAGTTTCCTTGATAGTGTCATTTTGTTGGACGGTTATTTGTTCGTTAATCGAATCGATGGCGTTTTCATTACTTTCTGCCATATTTGATTCCGAACCCGCGGATATTTCCGTATTAAGTTCTTCAACAATTTCATAATCCGCAATCTTATGATTCAACTTTTCATATTCATTTATCCTGACAATTTTAATAAGAGATAACGTTAATATCACCACGCCGACAATCCAGATAATCAGAAGTGATCTTCTTTTGCCCAACGACAGTTCCTGTGTATTTTTTTTCTGGTTGTTCCAGCCCATCCTTACTAACAGATATAAAGGTATGCCCAGAGTTATAATTCCCCCGATTCCGCAGATAATCCCATAAAACGGTATGACATCATACTTATCCATCCATAAAGATCCCCCTAAATTGCCCATTGCCTCGGGAGACCCTAAAATTGATGCTCCTACAACAAACAATGCTATAATACATCCTAAAAGACCAATAACAAAAGCAAAAAGGATTATAGCTCCGATGGCTAATCCGATAAGGATCAATATTTTGATAATGACTGAAAAGAACCTCATAATGAAATTGCCGAAACTTGATCCATTATAATTCCCCGAAATCTCATATTCTTTTTCAGGCGAAATATAGTTTTCAGTCACCTTCTTGCCGATATTTTCCATAGTTGGTTCTTCACCAAACATTTCCATTCTTTGCATAGGAGTCCTGGCTTCCGGCACAATAATCCAAAGGATGATATAGGCGATGCCTATGGTAGTTGCGGATAACAGAGTCAGTAAAACAGTCAGAATCCTGACCAGGGTAGGGTCAATATTAAAATAATGTGCAATTCCGGAACAGACACCCCCGAGCAATGCATTTTGAGGATCCCGGAAAAGTCTTTTTCTGAAATTAAAATTAAAATTAAAATGATATTTATTTTCAGGTTTATAGGGTGGAGGAGTTTCTTCTTGAGATTTTACTTCATCTTCGGTTTCAATACATTCTTCTTGTTCCTCCATATTGTTTTTTTCAGTTTCCTCTATTTCAAGGATCTCTTCGGGTTGCCCGATACGGGCAATTACCTTGGAGACATCTTCAAGAGTCACGATTCTTTTTCTTTCCGGGTCATATTCAGAAAGCAACTCGGCAAAGCGAGCTTCGATATCATTGACAATTTCGGCTCCGTCATCTGTGGAATTAAAAGCAGAACGGATTGTGTCGAGATAATCCTTAAGTAAATTGAAGGCATCATCATCAATGACAAAAGGATATCCGGCCAAATTTATATTGAAAGTCTTTTTCATATTAATTTTCCTCTTTATTTAGATTTCTGAAATGGTTAACGTTCTCAACAATTTCATCCCAGGCCTTCGACATCTCGTTAAGAGTTTCTTTGCCTGTGTCTGTAATGAAAAAATATTTTCTTGGTGGTCCTTTGGGGCTTTCCTCCCATTCATAGTTGAGTTTTCCTTCTTTCCTCAAACGATTGAGGAGAGTGTAGAGAGTCCCTTCCACTACAATCAAAGAAGCTTCGCTTAAACGGTTGATAATATCGGAAGGGTAGGCTCTTTCATTTTTTAGGAGAAGAAGTACACAATATTCCAAAATACCCTTACGCATCTGTGAGCGAATATTGGGATCCTCTTTAATAATTTCAGTCATATCACACAATTTTAAGAATCAATTATTAGGAATTCCTTGATATCGATGCAAAGTTATAAAAAAATTAGTACTATGCAATACATAGTACATAAAAATTTTTAGTAATATGAAAAATTTAAGACCGTCGAAACATGTCAAACAGAAAAATGGCTGCATCAGCATCTATTGCCGAAGCAGCCTAAAGGATTATTTTTCAGATATTGTGGAAAGGGACCCTAAATATTTCGGTCGATACAGACTAATTTGCTCATGAGGGGTGCACCGGTTCTACGGGTTCCGCAATGGGCTCTTTTTGACTTTGACGGGCGTAAGGGTCTACAGCAGGCATTATTCCGGGTGTTTCCGGGGTGCCGCTTCCATTAAAGAAAGGATAAGGAATGCCAAAAAGAGTAGCCGGATCTTTGCCGGGACACATGTAGCCATCAATTATGGTGTCGCGGCCTGAGGGACTTTCATAAGTGTAAAGATGAAATCTGAACAGCATCATTGCGATATGTTCAAACACCGAGCTTTGTATTGCTTCATAAGTTGCCCAGACACTTGTGCTTGTAAAACAATATATTTCCAGCGGTATTCCGTTCGGAGTCTGCGGGAGGGTTCTGACGAAGCAGGTGTCGGAGGGATCATCTTTTGCAATATTCGCATTCTGATCCAGCCATATCTTCATATAGGCGCGGAATACTCCGAGATTCGTGTCTATCGAACCGTCGGCCAAACCTTCAGGATTGCCGGCGTCCTGCACTTTCCCCTGCTTTTTCTGTTCAATTTTCTTTTCGATCCATTCTTTTAAAATCGTTATCTGAGAAAATTCTTTTAGAAGCACTTCATCACAAGGCACAACACTATCTGCGTCTATCATATATGAACGTTGTATCCTCCTTGTATTGCTCAGTTGCATCGTGTTATAGTTGGTGAATCCTCCGCTGACAAGACTGTAGGGAGGAAGGGTAGTGGTGGTCTTATCCCAGTTCCTTACTTTTACGGCTGTAAGCGATACCTCCGAAACAATTCCGTTTGCATCAGTGCCATGCACCTTAATCCAGTCGCCTACATGCAATGAATCATTTTCAGACAGCTGCACTCCGGCGACTACACCGAGGATGCTGTCTTTGAAAACCAGCATCAGCACCGCTGCAAAAGCTCCGAGCCCGGCCAGAAGAGCTCCGGGTGATTTGTCTAAAATTATAGCGATTGTTATTATAACCCAGAATATCCACAAAATGCCTTTCAAAAGCTGGACAAGTCCCTTCAAAGGAAGTTTCCTTTTGTTTTCACGGGAATCAATTCTTGTCCACATAACATCTGCAAGAATACAGATTGAATCTACAATTACAAAACTGAGGTAGATCCATGTGAGTCTGGTAAGCCACGAGGATAGGGTCATCCTTCCGTTAAGAGTAAACTGAATAAAAATGAGGAAAACAATGGCGGGGAAAACACGTGCTGTCTTGGAAAAGAAATGATCATCCGTTAATGCCACATAGGCAGCATTATGAAATCTTTTGCCTATTTTTCTGACAATGAAAATCATAATCCACTTCACGACATATCCCACACCAATTGAGATGATGAATACCAGTATGGCATAGATGGCTGTGAAAAGAGTGGTATTTTCCTCCAGATGAAAGAGGCTCAGGAACCAATGCACTACTTTCATCAGAACATGGGCGATAGCATATGTGCCTTGTGCTGCAGGATGTGACAAATCTACCTGGGGCATCATTGAGATTGCATCTTTGGGGTCGGTTGTTATCATTTCTATTGCAATATGTCTGTTAGTTAACAAGGAGTGAAAACCTTTTAAATGTTTACAAATAATAATGCAAATTGGTTCACTTATCGGTTATTATATATAAAGGTGCCTGGAAACGGAAAAACGTTGAAGAAGATTCCTAAATCTTTGAAATTACATTTATTAAAATTCAATTAACATTCATTAACAGATCTGAGGCAGGTATTTGTGCACATATGGCATACCGATGTGCATTGTTGAAATTTTAAGGTGAAATTTATAAAATACGTATAAAGGTTTGATTTATGGTGATTTATAAGAGTATTAAAACAAAGATATAAAAAATTAAGAAAAATTTAGATTTAATTAGTTGGCATAATAGGTTCCGATTCATTAAATTTGAACACAGAGAAAGTGAAATTTCTTAATAATCTTTAATTTATGCAGCAGACCTTAGTAATCCTTAAGCCATCATGTGTAGAGAGATGTCTTATAGGAGAAGTAATAACCCGAATACAGAACAGAGGCATAATCATCACAGGATTGAAGATGATGCAACTGGACGAAAAAATACTTAGAGAGCATTATTCCCATTTGGTAGATAAGCCGTTTTTCCCGGGTCTTGCTGCATCTATGATGGCGTCTCCTGTGGTTTGTATGGTTCTAAAGGGCGTTGATGTTATAGAAGTCTTCCGGAAGATGACCGGTGTCACAAACGGTAGAAAAGCCGAACCCGGTACACTCAGAGGTGATTTTTGCATGAGCGGTCAGGCCAATATCATTCATGCTTCCGACTCTCCTGAGAATGCCGAAATAGAGATAGCCCGTTTCTTTAAGCCGGAAGAGGTTTTCGATTATACTCCGGCTTATATTAAATACCTTTACGGTGACGATGAACTAAAAGCATAAAACAAAGGGGGTCCCCGACCCTTTGAAACTTATAAATAATGAATCAAATAAAAAAAATAGCACTCTGGGCAATATTTGCATGCACTGCAACCACCGTTTCATGGGCCCAGAATATAGTAAGCAAATCACCCCATTCCGAAGCACATAAAGAACTCCTTGCCAATCAGGCAAAAAGGAATGAACAGATACAGTTTGTAGAAAAGAATACATTCATTGATCTTCTTGAAGAGGATTTGGAGCCTGAACTTGACATCTATACGGAAGGATGGAACAGTAAGGCCGTGAATCCTTTCAGTGAGTCAGATGTGCCTGATACTAAAGTTATAGATGTCACAGGTTATTATATGCCGTGTCCTGGTTATGTGACTTCAAATTATGGCTATCGCCGTAAGTTCAGAAGAATGCATAAGGGCATAGACCTCAAAATCCAGAAAAATGATACAATCTACGCGGCATTCGACGGAAAGGTCCGACTGACCGCTTATGAGCGCAAAGGCTATGGAAACTATGTGATTATCAGGCATCCAAATGGCCTTGAAACTGTTTATGGCCATTTAAACAAGTCATTGGTAAAAGCAGATCAGGTTGTTAGGGCAGGTGAACCGATTGCATTAGGTGGCAGCACAGGCCGGAGCACCGGTCCGCATCTCCATTTCGAAACTCGCTTTATGGGTTATGCAATTAATCCGGCTGCTATTTTCGACTTTGAAAACCAGACGACTCATACAGACACATATACGTTTGATAAGAAAACTTACACAAAAGCCCGTAATTTTGCCCCGGCAAAGACTTTGGCTAAAGGCGAGAGCAGTAATCCTTATAAACAAGGAAATGATGACGTCCTGACTTACACTGTAAAAAAAGGAGATACTCTTTCTTCGATTGCCAGAAAACATGGACTTTCTTCCACTTCACTTCGGAAAATGAATAATCTTGAGTCTTCCGATGTTATTAAGGTAGGACAGGTTTTAAAACTTAAGTAACAAAATCAAGGCAACTGCGAGCCGACCCTCCTTAATTTGTTTAATATATAAATTATTTTTAAAAGCCTATTAATTCAATTGGTTTAGTGTTTCTATGGCAGAAACCGCGAAAAGAGCCGCCGTTTCGGTTCGCAATCTATGATTGCCAAAAGTTACAGGCATAAATCCGGCTTCTACTGCAATCTTTACTTCTTCCGGTGAGAAGTCTCCTTCGGGGCCTATCATGACAACTACATCTGAGCCCGGTTTATATTCTCTCGCAAATTCCTTACGAGGAAAATCTTCCGAGCAATATCCAAAAAATCTTTGAGCTTCAGGAGAAATATGGTTAACAAACTCCTTTAACGAAATTAATTCTGAAATTTCCGGAAGACTAACCCCAAGACTCTGTTTCATGGCAGATATCATGATTTTCTGCAGCCGGTCAGTTTTCATTATCTTTCTTTCGCTTCTCGTGCATTTAAGCAACACTATCCGGTTCACTCCGAGCTCTACACATTTTTCAGCCATCCATTCCATACGATCCACATTTTTTGTCGGAGCCACAGCAATGGTGATTCTATAGGTAGGATCGATTATATCTTCCTTCCCGATTATTTCCACAGATGTGTGTGAAGTGTGAGGATCAGTGATTCTACATTTGAAACGAGATCCCTTACCGTCGGTAACAAAAATTTCATCTCCGGCCTTATGCCGTAAAACGCGACAGCAATGTAGGGATTCGCTTTCCGGCAAAAGTCCGGTTGAAACAATATCGGGGGAATAAAATTGTATCATTTATTATCAGCTGCATCGTAAATAAATCCACCGGCTTCTTCACCCTGCATATCTTCAGCTTTCTCAGGAGTGATTGTAACCCTCTTTGAGTCATCTTTAAAGATGAACATAAACGCTATAGCCACCACCAGTGCGAATCCGGCGAAACAATACCATGAAATTCTCCAGCCGGTTATTTGAGATTCGGGAGTGGATTGGCTGAAAACAAAGTGGTTTACAACAGCCCCGGCAGCCAGAGTGCCTGCTGTGGCTCCCAATCCGTTTGTCATAAGCATGAATAAGCCTTGGGCACTGCTTCTTAGAGAAGGATCGGTTTGAGAATCAACATATAATGAGCCGGAAACATTGAAAAAGTCAAAAGCTATTCCATACACAATCATTGAAAGAATGAAAAGAATCACTCCTTCGTTAGGATTCCCGAATCCGAAGAAGCCGAATCTGAGCACCCAGGCAAACATTGACATCAACATGACCGTTTTAATGCCGAATTTTTTCAGGCAGAACGGAATAAGGAGAATGCACAGAGTTTCACTCATCTGCGATAGGGAGATCAAGGCATTCGCATTTTGAGCTCCCCAGCTTGTAGCATATTCGGCCACACTTTTGAAAGATGATATGAAACTGTTGCCATAACTGTTGGTTATCTGTAAAGAAACGCCAAGCAAGAAACTGAATATGAAGAAAACAGCCATTTTTCTCTGTTTGAAAAGAGAGAATGCTTTGAGACCGAAGGCTTCAATGAGACCTTTGCTGTCATTTGAACGGTTTACGGGACACTTCGGCATTGTCAACGCATAAATCACCATTATAAGGCTGAACGCTCCGGAGAGGAACAGCTGATAGCAAGTTGACTGCATACTTTGGCCCTGAATATGAATAAAATTAACCATAAGCATTGCCACGATAAAACCGATGGTTCCTACCACCCTTATCGGAGGAAATGCTTTGATTGTGTCAAGGCCGGCCTTTGTGAGAGCGCTGTAGGCCACGGAATTGGCAAGACCTATTGTTGGCATATAGAAAGCCACGGAAACAGTGTATAAGACAAACAATGGGCCGAAGTGGATATTCCCCGAGTTGGCAAGGCAATACCATCCCGCCGCTCCCATGGATAGACCGGCCATAAGATGACAAAGACTCAACATTCTTTGGGCCTGGATCCATTTATCCGCTATAATTCCTACAAGAGCCGGCATCAGGATTGAAACTATACCCTGCACTGTATAGAACCAATAAATGTCTTTTTCCAGACCTATCTCGGCAAGAAAATTACCAAGAGAAATCAGATAGGACCCCCAGACAGCGAATTCAAGAAAATTCATCGCTGCCAATTTAATCTTAAGAATACCGGTTGAGTTCATTTAAAAAAATTATATGGTAAAGATTTAAATGTTATCCCCACATCCGTTACAAGAACCGTTCCTGTCTGACATTCAGTGTTTTTCCAAAGTCTGAATTCAGATGGATCCACACTGCAGAAATCGGCCAGAGCCTCATCGGAGGCAATCAGTGAAACAGAATCGGATTTTGAAGATGTGAAAACACTGGCAAGCATTGAAAGCCTTGAGAGAATGGAGCAGTCAGTTAATCTTATTATTCTGTCTACCGGCTTTTGAGTGGCAGCTGAAATGTAATTAAGAAGATTAAGAATATATATCTTGTCAGTGAAGAGCAAATTGAAGTATTGTTCTTTACCAATTCTCATTACACTGACCTTACTCTTTGCCTTGATAAGACAGGAGTAATCTGTATTCAGGCCGAAAAGGCGCAATGCTCCTATAACCCTGCCTTCACCCGCAGTTTCCACGATGTCGATCTTTAGATTTGAAAGAGTGTGGGTGACTGTGACTTTCCCTTTCAAAATAAAATTGACAGAATCAGCCTTGTCATTTGGTCGGATAATGACTTCACCTTCATTAAAATTCAGGAATTCTATGCTTGTTTTAGACAGCATGGAAGAAACCTGATCAACCCCTATGCCTTTGAAAAGAGGTAGTTCCATGATAGTTTCATACATTGAAAGCATAATCGGGGTCTATGTTAGATAAAAATTAAAGGCAGCCGACTGTTACCAATAGGCTGCCCTTTTGTAGCGGGATCGAGAATTGAACTCGAGACCTCCGGGTTATGAATCCGACGCTCTAACCAACTGAGCTATCCCGCCAGGCGAAAATCGCTTTGCGAGTGCAAAGTTACTTATATTTTTTGATTGCCCAAACTTTTTCGAGTTTATTTTTTTTGACTAATTTTACAGGGAAATAAACGATAATGTTGCGCTATCTCAATTTAGTATTGATCGCTTTTCTTATTCTGCTTTCTTCATGTTTCACAGGAATTGAGAGCACTAAGAAAATAGGAATGAGTCGTGAAGATAAAAAAAACACGGCCCCCACACAGGAAGAAATTTATTTTTCCGGAATCCGCGGAACACCTCTCGTAGAATGGGAGGGGGGAAGAAAATTTATTGCTTCAGACGATAAAGCGTTGCTGATATTTGTGCCCCAGGGTGTGTCTTCAGCGACAGAAAATTCTATAAAAGGTAAAGAGCTCTCCTTTATCGGTATCGAATCAAAAGTGAATGCAGCTGCTCAGCTAACAGTTGTACTGGTGTTTGGTGACGGAAACAGTTTCTATGCTTATGACACCGGAAAGGAATTTGATGAGGCGATGAATAATGTGACAAGCGCCGATATTCCGATGCTGATTGATGAGCAGATGGTTGAAGAAGCAAGGAAAAAGTTGCTTGACAAGCAATTCTGGACCCGTTCGTCGTTATGGTATGATGAAAATGGAGAAAGAATTGGTGGAAAGAAATATGTCCCTGTCACAATCACAGAAGTGGAACCGGGTAATATGATCTTCCCCTTGAGGTTGCGGATCAGTGACGGGAGTGGAGGAACTGCCTATATGTTCATGAATTTCGGAAATTCAGACACCGAAAGCCGGGCTTTTCATAATCTTTTCTTTTTGACTGATATCCGTAAGAATTATCCTGCGGTGGAAGAGGAAACCTGGAATTTCATAAGTGCAGGAAAAGTTAAGTATGGAATGACTAAGGAGGAATGTAAGTTAGCATTGGGCAACCCGACTGATGTGAATTCAGGGCATGATTATTCTCAGACCTTAGATATATGGAATTATGAAGACGGCACGGTTCTCTGGTTTGAAGATGGCCGGCTGACCCGTTTCCGGCAATAACTCTACAGTGCAAAAATTTTAAAACGCAAGGGCGATATATGAGGTCTCAATCATATCGATAAACAGGATAATTGAATTTTCATATGAGTTTTACAATAGAGAAAAACAAAGAACTTAAAGATATAACTTCGTTTCATATATCTGCGAAAGCCGATTACTACGCCACTTATTCAACTGCCGAAGAATTAAGAAAACTTTCTATGACAGAAGAATTTCTTAATAACGAAATTTTGAATTTAGGAGAAGGATGTAACGTATTGTTTGCAGGAGATTTTCATGGCATGATTCTTCATTCCTGCATCAAAGGATTCAAACGTTATGATAAGGATGAAGAGACAGTGTTTGCCATAGCCGGAGCGGGAGAAAAATGGGATGACTTTGTAAACTGGACGATCGGCGAAGGTTTGGGGGGTGTGGAAAATCTTGCCGGCATACCAGGGAGTGTAGGTGCGGCACCCGTTCAGAATATAGGAGCTTACGGATGCGAAGTGGGTTCAGTTATCCATAATGTGGAATGTTTTGATGTCATTACCCGTCAAACCGTCACTCTGAAAGGTGATGAGTGTGGATTCGGCTATAGAGACAGTATTTTCAAGAAGGAGGGTAAAGGCCGATATATAGTGCTCAGAGTCAGTTTCAGAATGAAAAAGAGTGACAAGGCAGCAAATTTAACCTATGGCCCTTTAGCAGATCTCGAGAAAAGAATTCAACATGCACCTACAATTCATGAAGTGGCCGATGAAATTAGAAAAATCCGTGCAGCTAAATTGCCGGATCCCGATGTAATAGGGAATACAGGAAGTTTTTTCAAAAATCCGGTTGTCAGAATTTATTTTTATAAGGAGGTGATGTCGGTTCTCGACCCCGACATTCCCTATTATGAAACAGACACTCCTCCTTACGTCAAAATACCTGCAGGTTGGCTGATAGAGCATGCAGGATTAAAGGGATATCGTATTGGAGGTGCAGAGATTTATCCCGGGCAGTGTCTCGTTATTGCTAACCGGGGAGGTGCAACTTCCGAAGATGTGCTAAAATTATCCGATTTTGTAGTAAGGGAGGTTAAAAGAAAATTCGGGGTGACACTTCAGCCTGAAGTGAACATTATCGATACTAAAATTAAGGTGACAATCTTAGGCTCCGGCACTTCAAAAGGGATTCCTGAAGTGGGATGTTATTGTCCTGTCTGCACATCAGATGCCAAGGAGGATAAAAGAATGAGATGTTCGGCCCTGGTGGAGACCGGCGGCATGAAAATTCTTATAGATGTTTCACCGGATTTCCGTCAACAGGCTTTGAATGCTGATATTTCCGTTCTTGATGCCGCTTTGATAACACATAATCATTATGATCATGTCGGTGGTTTTGATGATTTGCGTCCTTTCTGTGCGTTGGGTAAATTCCCGGTTTATTTGAGAAAAGATGTCAATAGCGATCTTCATCACAGGCTTGACTATTGTTTTAAAGATCATTTATATCCCGGAGTGCCCTCCTTTGAGATGCATGAAATAGAGAATAGTCCTTTCCTTATTAATGGGCTGAAGGTTATCCCGGTAACGGTAATGCACGGGAAGGTTCCCATTGTCGGCTACAGGATTGGTGATTTTGCTTATCTCACAGACGTAAAAACAATCCCTGAAGAGGAAATGGAGAAACTGGAAGGCCTGGATGTTCTTGTGCTCAATGCCTTAAGATATAAGGATCATTTCGCGCATCTCACACTTGATGAAGCTTTGGCTCTTATACAAGAGATAAAACCGAAAAAGACATATCTCACCCATTTCTGCCATGAAATAGGGAAACATGCGGAACTTCTGAAAAAATTGCCTGATAACGTCTTGCCCTGTTATGACGGCTTAACTTTCATCACCCATTAGGGCTCTTCATTTTCCGTGTCAGAAAGCTTTGGGATTTATAGGGTTGCTTCCTTGAGTTTTTCAGCGTTTTCTGCCACAGAAAGACGATCGATACATTCCTGGATGTTGCCGTCCATGAAAGAGGAAAGATTATAGACAGTATAGTTGATACGATGATCAGTCATTCGTCCCTGGGGAAAATTATAGGTGCGGATTTTCGCCGACCGGTCGCCGGTGGAAACTAAAGTTTTCCTTCTCTGAGCGATATCGGCCAGATATTTTTCCCTTTCACGGCTGTAAATATAAGTGCGAAGCCTTGATAACGCGCGTTCTTTGTTTTTCGGTTGATCTCGTGTTTCGGTGCATTCAATCAGTATTTCGTCTTCTTCTCCTGTGACCGGATTTTTCCATACATACCTTAATCTTACTCCGGACTCAACCTTATTTACATTCTGACCTCCGGCACCTCCCGATCTGAAAGTGTCCCATTTGATTGCCCCCTCATTTATCTCAACATCAAATTCTTCAGCTTCCGGGAGAACGGCAACCGTAGCGGCTGATGTATGCACGCGGCCCTGGGTCTCGGTTGAGGGTACACGCTGAACACGATGCACACCGCTTTCATATTTCATGACACCATAGACATCATCGCCTGAAAGGGTAAAACAAATTTCTTTGTATCCCCCTGCGGTGCCTTCATTATAGCTCGTCACCGCAAGTTGCCAGCCTTTCGCCTCGGCAAATTTCTGGTACATTCTAAAAAGGTCTCCGGCAAAAAGGGCAGCCTCGTCTCCTCCTGTGCCACCTCTGATTTCCACACATGCATTCTTTGAGTCTTCCGGATCTTCGGGTATGAGAAGCATTTTTATCCGGTCTTCCATCTCCGGAATTTTGGTCTGTGATGAATTTATGACATCTTTCGCCATGGCACGCATCTCCTCATCATCATCTTCCGCAAGAATGGTTTTTGCTTCTTCTGTTTCAGAGAGTAGGCTCCTGTAGTCGTTTGCTACTTCAAGGAGTTTCTGGAGCCATCTGTATTCCTTTGTGAGTTTAACATATCTTTGCCGGTCGGCTATTACGGCAGGATCGGTTATCAATGTGGAAACTTCTTCGAAACGAGAATCGAAACCGTCAAGTCTGGTAAGAATAGGGTTGTCTTGCATATTGCAAATTTAAGAAAAAATTTAGACGGGGTTGCTTTTTTACTTTTTTGTTTGTGGTGTCTTATTCCGGAAGGAACTTTTTAAATTCTTGAGGCAGCTCGGCTTCCACCGCTACAGGTAGCTTGCTCACAGGATGGATAAAATCAATCTGATAGGAGAGTAGGGAAATACCTCCGTCGGGATTTGATCTGCGGGCTCCATATTTCAGGTCTCCCTTAATAGGATGGCCTATAGCTGAGAGTTGTGCGCGGATCTGGTGTTTCCTTCCTGTCCTTAATTTGATTTTCAGAAGAGTGTATCTTTCCCCTTTGGCCACTGTCTCATAATCGAGCACCGATTTTTTTGCTTCGGGATCATTTTCATCGGCGAGGAAAGTTTTATTAAGCTTTTGATTGCTCTTAAGATAGTTTGTGAGGGTGGCTTTTTCATTCTTCGGGGCGCCTTCAACCAATGCCAGATAAGTTTTATGGATTTCGTGATTGCGAAGCATGGAATTGAGACGTTCAAGGGCTTTGGAAGTACGGGCAAAGATTACGAGGCCGCCAACCGGACGGTCGATTCTATGCACAACCCCACAGAAAACATTGCCGGGTTTGTTATATTTTTCTTTCAGATATTCTTTGAGAATCTCTGAAAGGGGTTTGTCGCCGGTTTTATCACCCTGAACAATTTCACCGGGCTTTTTATTAACTATCAGAATATGATTGTCTTCGTAGATAATATCCATAAAGCAAGGTAAGGGCATTAACTAAAAAAGGCACATATCAATGTGCCTTTTTAGTGGCGGGGGCAGGACTCGAACCTGCGACCTTTGGGTTATGAGCCCAACGAGCTACCACTGCTCCACCCCGCGATATAATTCCGACTGCAAATTTACATCAAAAAATTAAATCAGGAAAGTATTTATGGTGAAAATGCAGAAAAATCATGTTAAAATTTGTCAAACTGCACTTATCCTTCCGAAGATTCCACATCCTTGTAATCGTCATCACCGTTTGTCATATTCTCTTCCATGATTGTCCATCCCCCTCCAAGAGCCTTATAGAGTTGCACCAGAGCAAGATGCTCATCGCGGATGGCATTCATCCGCGCAATTCTCGCTTCCAGATATCTTCTCTGGGCATCGAGCACATCGATATAATTGATGGTTCCTCCGCGATATTGTTTCCAGGTTAGATCCTGATATTTGGAAGCTGCATCAAGTAATTCGGTATCTTTCACCACAGCCGTTCTTGCAGAACTATAGCGTGTTATGGCATTATCAACTTCGTTGAAAGCTTCCAGCACCTTGTTCTCATATTCAAGGCGTGCCGTATTGTAAGCGGCCACAGCGGCCTTGTAAGTATTCTTTCTTTTCCCGAAATCAACCAAAGGAGCCACAAAGTTCTCCGCTATATACGTGAAAGGTGACCTGAAAAGGTTCTTGAAATCGTTATCTTCCAAGCCTCCCGTAAGTTCTATATTGAGCGAGGGGAACCGTTTGGCATAAGTGTAGCCCACATTAGCCACAGCTGCCTCAAGCTTATCTTCACACGACACAATATCCGGCCTCCTTTCTAAAAGAGAGGAGGGGAGGCCTAAAGGTATCCTGTCGGGGAGTGTATTGTCTTTAAGTTCCGAAGAGCGTTTAACCGTTTCGTCGGGCAGACTGCCCATAAGCAGCAAGAGTTGATTTTCTGCCACCTTGATATTGTATTCAAGATTAGGGATAAGAGCTGCAGCTGTGGCATATTGCACCTGTGCCTGCTGATAAACGGTTTCAGAAGTCAGACCACCCTCGAAGCGGAGTTTTGCAAGTTTGACTCCCTCTTCCCTCGTTTCCATGGTTGATTTTACAATAGCAAGCTCATTATCAAGTGCTACAAGTCTGAAATAAGCTGAAGCTGTTTCAGCCACAAGCACCATCCTCATGGCCCGTTCATCTTCTTGCGAGGCCTTAAACTGAGCTTCCGACTTCTTTTTGTTCCATCGGAGACTTCCGAAAAGATCAACTTCCCAGCTAATGGTGGCTTTTACTCCTATTTCCGGGTCGATCAGATCAAGTTCTTTGTAATAATGATTGGTCTCATGGTTCCAGGGGAGGCGGAAGGCAAGCTCCGGGAGAAGTTTTGACTTATCTACCTTATAGAGATATCGAGCCTGCTCAACTCTTTCTGCGGCCATGAGAAGTCGTTTATTTTCAGAGAGAACGCGTTCGATTATATATTTAAGGTTTTCATCACCATAAAATTCCCACCATCCGAGGTCAGCTATGGTCAGGGAGTCAAGAAGCTCATGGCTTCCCAAATAATCAGGCAACCGGATGTCGGGTTTTGTCAGGTTTTTTACTCCCGAACATGCCGACAATCCGATAAAGAATATTATTAGAAAAAAATGAAAAATGTTTTTCATTTCTTTAAATTTTTATTGCTACGTTTTGATGCAAATTCACGGATTCTATAAATCCAGACAAAAGAGAAGGGGACAAAAATTATTCCGGCAGTGATTGCGGTTACCATACCGAAAAACACTCCGGTGCCTATGCCCTGACGGCTCACAGAGCCCGGACCGGTTGCTATCACAAGCGGTATGAGTCCCAAGATGAACGCGAGAGAGGTCATGACAATCGGACGGAATCTCAGGTGGGCCGCCGTTAGAGCTGCTCCGACAACGTCTTTCCCCTTATCCATTTCCTCTTTTGCGAATTCTACAATCAGAATGGCATTTCTGGCTGCCAGCCCAATCAGCATGACAAGCCCGATTTGAAAATAGATGTTATTTTCCAGTCCGAACAACCATATGCCGATGTATGCGCCTACGCAAGCAATGGGCAGTGTCAGAAGAACGGCAATGGGGATGGTCCAGCTTTCATACTGAGCTGCCAGAAACAGAAATACAAACAGAAAGGCCAAAGCCAGGACAATACCTGTCTTTCCGCTTGCATGTTTCTCCTGATACGACAGTCCGCTCCATTCTATCTGTATATTATCCGGCAGATGTTCCTCTACAATCTCTTCTATCGCGTTCATTGCCTGGCCGGAGCTGTAACCGTGGGCAGCCTCGCCGGTGAATGGTGCTGAGGTGAACATATTGAATCTTTTTACCGTACCCGCTCCCGCAGTGTAGTTCGTATTGCCTAATGAGGAGATGGGAATCATCTTCCCGCCTGTTCCCTTGACGTAGAATAATCCTATGTTTTCTTTGCGCGACCTGTAGGGAGCTTCCGCCTGAATATAAACTCTATATATTCTGTTAAAAAGATTAAAGTCGTTGACATAGACCGAACCTGTGAATGTTTTCATGGTTGTGAAGATATCCGACATCTGCACACCCTGCAGACGCGCCTTATCGCGATCCACATCAAAATAAAGCTGGGGAATATCATTTTGCATGGATGATGCCATACTTGATAGTTCCGGGCGTAGAGATGCATAATAGAGCAAGGTGTCGGCTGCTTTCTGAACATCGGAATAAGTGGCGTCTCCTCTGGCTTCAAGTGCAAATGAGAAACCACCTGATTCACCCAATCCGGGGATTACCGGTGGCTGGGAGATGTAGACCTTACTTTCAGGATATTGGGAAAGTTCTTTCTTTACTCTGTCTATTATCTCTCCCATGTCAGAACTTTTCCTTTCCTCCCATGGCTTGAGTATGACTGTAAGCTGGCTGCGGGCCTGAGATGTGCCTAGACGGGGACTCGAGCCCGTGACATTCAAAATATATTCCACATCGGGATCCTGCATCAGGAAATCCATCGCCCTGTCAGTTACCTTGCGCGTTCTTTCAATTGTGGCATCCTCCGGCAATTCAAGCTCCACGGTAAAATAACCCTGATCTTCCTGCGGGATAAAACTTTGGGGCAGGAATTCATTTAATAGCCAGATGGCAATCAGGATCATCCCAAAACCGGCTATCACCCTTTTTGAACGGGTCAGTGCCTTCACAATCAGTTTGGCATATATCTTGTTGCCTTTAGCAAGCCAGATATTGATCCTTCGGAAAATCTTATGTTTTTTCTTTGTCTGGGGACGAAGCATCAGCACACACATCACAGGACTTAAGGTAAGGGCCACGATAGTGGAGATGATTACCGAAACTACGATAGTGACAGTGAACTGACGATACAACATACCTGTGATACCGGATAAGAAACTTACGGGCACGAATACGGCACAAAGCACCAGTGACATTGCAACGAGAGCCCCGCCGAGATTCCCCATCGCCTTTTTAGTGGCTTCATAGGAAGAAAGCTTCTCCTGCCTCATCACCCTGTCTACATTCTCCACTACTACGATGGCATCGTCGACAACGATACCGATTGCCAGGATAAGTCCGAGAAGAGTAAGCATATTGAGGGAGAAGCCGAAAAGGAGCATCACACCGAAGGTTCCTACCAATGATATCGGTACGGCTACCATTGGTATGACAGTGGCTCTCCAGCTCTGCAGGGAAAAGAAGACTACGATTATTACTAAGATCAGAGCCTCGAAAAGAGTCCTGTAGACATGATAGATTGATTCGGATATATAAGTTGTGACATCAAAAGGGATGTTATAGGTGATGCCTTCCGGGAAATTCCGGCTTATCTCTTTCATCTCTTCCTTAACTCTTTTGGCCACATCAATGGCATTGGCTCCCGGAAGAAGATTGATATTCATTACAGCGGCATTTTCTCCGTTGATTCCGCTTTCAGTATTATAGGATTGCGCCTCAAGAGATATCCTTGCCACATCCTTGAGCCTGATTAGTGACCCGTCAGGGTTAGCCCTCACCACGATCTGTTCGAATTCATCTACCGAGGAGAGTCGTCCGCGTGCCGTTATCGGAATGGTGACATCTATACCTTCCATCGGGGCCTGTCCGAACACTCCCGCTGCCGATTCTCTGTTCTGGTCTTGCAATGCGTTCTGAAGGTCTTTGATAGTGATACCCATATCGGCCAGCTTGTCAGGCTGCACCCATATCTGCATTGCATAGTAACGGCTTCCCACATTCGTCACACTTCCCACTCCCGGAATTCTTCTTAACATGTCAAGCACATTGAGAGTGGAATAGTTTGACAGATAAATCTCATCAAATTTAGGATCGTTGGAAAGTAGAGTAATGGTCATAAGCCTGCTGGCAGCCTGCTTTTCAACCGAAAGGCCGTTTTTAACCACCTCTGCCGGTAGCCTTGATTCAGCTTTCTTGATTCTATTCTGAATATCAACGGCAGCGATATCCGGATCAGTCCCAATATCAAAAGTGACTGTGGCATTATACCCTCCCGAGTTGGAACTGGTGGATTCCATGTATAGCATACCCGGGGTTCCGTTCAATTCCTGTTCAATCGGAGTTGCTACAGCCTGAGTCACTGTCTGGGCATCAGCACCGGGATATGAAGCGGTTATTTTTACCGAAGGAGGCACAATATCCGGATATTGGTCCACCGGAAGCAGTGTAAGACCAATAACGCCTATAATCACTATGACTATAGAAATTACAATGGAAAATACCGGTCGGTCTATGAAAAAATCTGACTTCATTTCTGTTTGCCGGAACCAAAGTAAAGAGGTTTGACCTTCATACCCGGATTAAGTTTGTGAAAACCTTCCACAACAATCTTTTCCCCTTTACCAAGACCACGCTCGATTACAGTTTTATTTTCAATCTCAGGCCCGATTTCCACAAATCTTCTTTCTACGACACTGTCGGGTCTGACCACATAAATGAAGGCTCCTCCCTTTTCAATCTCAAGGGCTCTGGAAGGCGCCACAACTGCATTCTCCCTGACATCAAGAAGCATTTTTACGCGAGTAAACTGGCCCGGCAACAGTTCTCTGCCTTTATTGGGCATTTCTGCACGGACCGAAAAGGTCCCCGTTTGCGGATCCACCTGAGGATCGGCGAAATCAACGATTCCCTTAAAAGGATATTCAGAGCCGTCGGCAAGTGTTACCGTGACATAGGAATCCCAGCTTCTTGTGGAATCTCTTTGTCCTATGTTTACATTCCTTTCTTTCGACCGGAGATAATCAAGGGCTGTCATGCTGAAATCAATCCTTACGGTGTCGGTCTTCACTACAGTAGCCAAAAGCGATTTCCCGGATGGGCCCACCAATGTGCCTATATCTACATTTCTTTCGGAGATATAACCTGAAATCGGTGATTTCACCGAGGTATAGCCTAAAACCATCTCAGCCTGTGTCAGATCTGCCTCTCCGATCACGACATCGGCATGAGAGGTCTCATAAGCAGCCACTGCATTGTCAAGGTCAAGCTGGCTCGCTGCATTCTCTTCGTAAAGAGGTCTGATACGGTTTAAGTCTCTTTCAGCCTTTAAAGCCTGTGCCTTTGCTTTGTTAAGCCTTGCCCTGGCACTTTCCACATTGGCCTTATAGAGAAGCGGGTCGATTATAAAAAGTGTCTGTCCTTTTTCTACATAGGTGCCTTCGTCAAAAAGCATTTTTTCAAGGTAACCTTCCACCCTGGCTCTTACCTCGACAAATTGCTGCGCGTTGACTCTTCCGACGTAATCACCATATATGTTGACATTTTCTGTCTCGACATTTTCTATTTCTACTACAGGAAGTTCCGGTTCTACCGGTTTCGGCAACGATATCCATACAATTCCGCCTATAATGATTATCAAGCCAATTATAATAAAAATCCAATGATACCATGACAGACGTATATGTTTCAAATTGGCCGACATTGCCTTGATGTCGCTTAGCTTGAGGTCTTTTATCCTGTGAATATTGTGCGGCTTATGTTTAGACATGGAAAGGTAATAGCTTTGGCTTATTTCTATGATAACGCAAAAATAAATAAATTTAATGTATTATCAATCAATAATGTTATAAAGAATAATTGATTCCTTAATGATCACAGGCAAAAGAAAACCGCTTCTCAAAAAGAGAAGCGGCGGAAATATGTTTTTTCTTAAAGGTGCCTTATTTGAACAATAATGGAATAAATTCATTCAGACATCTTCTCCAGGTGAGCCATTCATGATGAGTGCCCGGAGAGCAGTAATAGACATGATTAATCCATGCATCTGTCAGTGCTTCGCTTATTTTGTCGCTGCCGAAATTTTCTTCACTTCCCATGCCAAGGAAAAAGATCTTTACTTTGGAATTGAATTCATCAGCGTTTCTGAATACTCCGTCGTAAGCGTTTTCAAGTCCGTTGTTAAGGAAGAAAAGTGCTCCGCTGAAAGACCCTATACTTGAAAATTTGTCAAGATTCCTTAAAGTGGTTTCCAAAGTTTCATGACCGCCCCATGATAATCCGGCCATCGCCCGGTTATCTCTGTCGGTTTTTGTTCTGAAAGTAGAATCTATAAAAGGAATTATTTCCTCAAGAAGTATCGGAGTGAAAGAAGCGCCGAACTCCTCTCTTGTTTCTCCCGGTTTTGCCCCGAAAATATAACCGCAATTTCCATAATCCATCACTACTATCATAGGTTCGCATTTACCTTCGGCTATCTGGTTGTCAAGAATATCTGCCATCTTTCCTTGCTGATGCCAACCCCGTTCGTCTTCTCCCATGCCGTGTTGTAGGTAAAGAACCGGAAATCTTCTGTCAGTATCCGTTTCATATGAAGCAGGAGTATAGACATAACATCTTCGTTGGCTTCCTTCAATCTCGGAATAATATCTGCACTCCCTTACCTGTCCGTGAGGGATATCTTTGTTGTAATTATAATAAGAAGCCTTTTCAGCTGATTCCGGTATTTCTATACCTCCCGACATTCTTCCGCATCCATAGAACGTTTCGCTTGCTGGGTCTGTCACTGAAACACCGTCGACAATCAGAAAATAATAGTGAAATCCTTCAACGAGCGGATCCGTGACTCCGGCCCAGCCTCCGGTTTCATCTCTTGTCATATTGTATTTCTTGCCGCATATGTCGATCTTCACATCTTTTGCTTCAGGTGCATATAAACGGAAATATGCCCTTCCTTCATTGTCAACGCGGGGAAATTGAGCTTCCGGTACATTTGTAGTTGCCGGCGTTGATATGTTTATACAATTTTCAACACCGGATTCTGTGACATTAGAAGCCACACCGGATAATGCTGAGATTCCTGCCAAAAAAGCTATTCCAAAATTTTTCATGATCAATTAATTGATTTTATTACAATGCAAATTTATAGAATAAAATATAGGTCATTTTTTATTTAGGTTGCATAACCTTGAAGATTTCTAAAAAGAGTTTTTTTATAGGTAACGAGACGATTTAAATATGTAACATAGACATTTGAAAATTTTGTGACTGCATTTGACTATGGATTCTGATCTGATTCTAAGGAATTAAATATTATAATATTAGCATAGATAATTGCGTTTATTTTAAAAATATAATATTACTTACTACATGAAACATATAGGAATTTCAATGCTCCTTACATTGGGAGTGGCCTTAAGCGCCTGTGGCAATAAACAGGCATCAGCGGAATCCGGGGATCTTTCCAATGATTCGATACAAACTGCAAAAGTCTATTTCACAAAGGAAATAACTCCCGAATCTCTTGTTAAAATTTATGAAGCCTTGGGAGTGCCGCCGCAGGGAAAGGTAGCCGTAAAGATCTCAACGGGGGAATCTGCCGAATCCAATAATCTGAGTCCGGCTCTTATCAAAGAGCTCGTGCAGAAAGTTAACGGCACGCTTGTGGAAAGCAACACGGCTTATGCCGGAAACCGAAACACCACGGAGGCTCATCGCAAAGCAATTGAAGAAAGAGGATATCTTGATATCGCCGAAGTGGATATACTTGATGCTGAAGGTTCCATAAAAATTCCTGTCGTTGATACTACCTGGATTCATTACGATATAGTAGGTTCTCATCTTCCGGATTATGACTATATGATTAACCTCGCTCATTTTAAAGGTCACCAGATGGGGGGATTCGGGGGTGTCCTGAAAAATGCAAGCATCGGCATAGCCTCTTCAGTAGGGAAAACCTATATTCATTCTGCGGGAAGGACCGAAGATGTTGACAAGATCTGGCAAAATGTGGATAACCAGGACGGTTTCTTGGAATCAATGGCTTCTGCAGCTCAGGGAGTCCACAATTATTTCAAGCAACCGGGCAAAGACATTGTCTATATCAATGTGATGAACAATATGTCGATAGATTGCGATTGTAACGGTCATCCGGTTGCTCCCGTGCTTAAAGATATGGGTATTCTTGCATCAACCGACCCTGTTGCACTCGATAAGGCTTCTTTGGATCTGGTTTTCAACCATGAATCTGTCGAAGGTGATGATGCTGATCCAATGATTCAAAGAATTAAGCAGCTTCATGGCACTCATACGGTGGAACATGCGGAAAAAATAGGGCTTGGCACAACTAACTATACTCTCGTAGAAATAGAATAAGACCCCGGCATAAAAGAAGCGAAATAAAAAAGGAGGTCGTCAGACCTCCTTTTCCGTATATTATAACTTTCCCAATAATCTTTTCTTTTAGATTATAGAAGAATTAAGCTGGAAGATTTTCTTCATCTCGTGCCATTTTTCAGCGGAAGTGTCGTTAGGGTCACATTCCTGGAATTGGGAGACGAAAGTTTCCCATTCTTCCTGTCGCGGGAGAGTGGCGAGTTGCTCCATAGCTTTATCAATATCGAGACTGTCGGGAAATTCCATGACCATCACGGCAAGGTTGCCATGGAGGAAAATGTCCATACGAGAGATACCGACGTCAAGAATCCCTTGACGGATTTCAGGCCAGATATTGTCATGGGCCTTTATGTAAGCGGCGATGGAATCACCATCCTCTTTAAGTTTTAAGGTTTTGATTATTTGCATAATAATTAGGCTGACGTCTCTTTAACTTAGCTGCGATGGAAAAATAATTGTGCTTTGAGTTCGTGAACGGGAATTCCGGTATATAGAGAAATCTTTTCAATTGAAATTCCGTCATCCATCATATTTTTTGCAGTAGCAAGTTTACCTTCCGCCAGGCCTTCTGCCAGACCTTTGGCATGTCCTTCAGCAATGGCAGTGTCTATAGCAGCAAGACGGTCGCGCTTGTCCCTGAGGGCAGCTTCGTAACGACGCTTGCGGTTGTCATCAAGGGCTGCAATGCGGCTGACCTCATCCAATTGGCTAAGAGCCTTGTCATTTTTTATGTCAAACGGTATTATCTCTAATGTAGGCATATGCTTAAGAATATAAATCCATTGGTCTAATTTTGTAACACAATCAGCCGGTGTTTTGTTGAATTCCGGCATCTGAACAAAATATTCGCGGTAATGGTTTCCAACAGGAGTCTTGTCGTCAATGTCCATATTTCCGCTACGAGTGATCAATTTCTTTTTTAACCCGTCCACATAGAAATCGCAAAGGAAGACCCCCACTACGGGATAAAGAGGATCGTATTTCCATTCCGGTTCTCCTTTCATAGTAGCACCCTGATCAACAATTGCTCTGGAGATGTAATATATGGCTCTGTTGAGGAAGTTTTTATTCTTTTCCTGCTGCATCTCTACGATATAACGTTTTAGCGATTCCGTTTCACACAGGACATCGTATATTATAGTCTTCTCTCCTTTTCTTTGCCGGTTTCTTATTGATGGACGGAAACTGATTTTCTTAATGTTTCCGAAATCAGTATCATCTTTCATCAGTTCGTTGAGGAAGCCTCTTAGGATTTCCTCGGATTTGCCCTCGGTGCCAAAGATTATCTTGAAGCC
>JAFLTN010000030.1 GCA_022510445.1 Muribaculaceae bacterium
GAATATACTGGTCTGCATGTTCAAGCTGGTCCCAGTATCGGTAATCGCTGAACTTCTCGCGGTATTGTCGTGACAGCAACGAGCCGTTTACTCCGTAATGGGAACCGATGCTGCTTATGCTCTCGGCCTTGCTCTCAATCTCCCTCTTTTAAAAAAGCCACGAACTCCGGTGTCAGTCTGCTGCCTTCCTCGCTTAGCTCGTAGTTGTAGGTAAAGATGGTGCCGTCCTCAGTATCGCGCCATTTACGCCGCCTTACATGAAGATAGACTGCCTTGCCTCTGATGGGAAAATCCTGGATCTCCCTCTCTTCTGTAAAACCATATTCCCGAACGGTCCCTTTCTTATAGTCTTCCCTGGACATATAGCCCAACTCGTCAAGCCAGTAATCCAGCCTGTCTTCACTTTCTTTATAATCCGTAAACTCGAAATTCTCTGTTATTATATCAGGGAAAACTGTCTTTAATATCTTGGCTTGTTTCATAAGACAAAGTTCTCTAATTTTGTCTTAATTAACAACATGCTTTATTCATTGACCCGTTAAACCTTGTCACGCCGATGACCGAGTTGATAAACCGGGCGAAAGCGGGAGAGTAGGTTAATTTATTTTGATTTGTGCAATATGGATAAAATTTAACATTTTTGGTTATATGATAAAATTTATGTAATTTTGCAAGCCGATTTTATCCAGTTATTTGTCAACTGCGCCATCCTTAATAGAATTTGGCCTTTCTGAAGGATGAATAGCAGATGACTAAACGTGTGTCTAAGAGACATAAAGTAAATAAGTAACAAACTAAAAAAGTGGATACATTAAGCTATAAGACCCTACCTGCCACTCCGGCAACTATTCAGAAGGAGTGGGTAGTGATAGACGCCACCGACCAGATTCTTGGACGTCTTTGTTCAAAAGTGGCTAAAATTCTTCGTGGTAAAAATAAACCGGACTTCACTCCCTATTTAGATTGTGGAGATAATGTTATCATTATCAATGCTGATAAAGTGATAATGTCTGGTGACAAAATGAACAAAAGGGAATACCTTCGTTATACAGGTTATCCCGGTGGTCAGAGAGTATTTACTCCTGCAGATCTTATGGAGAAATCTTTCAAGAAGACCATTAAGAGCGGCAAACATCCTCTCTTCATTAAAGTTGTGAAGGGAATGCTTCCTAAAGGTCCCTTGGGACGCGGACTTATCGACAACCTCTATGTTTATAATGGAAGCGAACATCCTCATGAGGCAAATAATCCGAAAGTAATTGATATCAACAAAATGAAATAATAGAAGATGGAAAAGGTTAATGCAGTAGGCCGTCGTAAGGCCGCCGTGGCAAGAGTTTACGTCACAGAAGGTAGCGGTAATATTGTCATCGACAAACGTCCGCTCGAGGTATATTTTCCCTCTTCAATTCTCCAATATGTCGTAAAACAACCACTTAATAAATTAGATGTGGCTGAGAAATATGACATTATGGCTCACATAGACGGAGGTGGGTTCAAAGGACAGGCAGAGGCTCTTCGTCTTGCTATCGCCAGAGCATTGGTCAAGATAAATCCTGAAGATAAACCAGCACTTCGTTCAGAAGGATTCATGACAAGAGACGCTCGCGTAGTAGAGCGTAAGAAACCGGGACGTCCGAAAGCTCGTAAACGCTTCCAGTTCTCCAAACGTTAATATTGTTTTTTCATTTGGAAATTGTTTAGTATCTAAACTTGCAGGATGAATTTAATTTCCTACCTGTAGGTTGGATTTCAAATAAGAATTTAAAAAGAATGTAAACAACGGGCTCAGCCCCTAAAAACAAAAAAATTAAATGGCAACACCAAGTTTTGAACAACTTCTTGACGCCCAATGTCATTTTGGTCATCTCAAGAGAAAATGGAATCCTGCAATGGCTCCCTATATTTTCATGGAGCGCAATGGAATCCATATCATTGACCTTTATAAAACAGCTGCTAAATTAGATGAAGCAGCCGCCGCTCTTAAGCAGATTGCAAAAAGCGGACGCAAAGTGCTCTTCGTAGCAACAAAGAAACAAGCAAAGGAATCTATTGAAAATCATGCTCAGTCAGTAGGTATGCCTTATGTAACTGAAAGATGGCCGGGCGGTATGCTTACAAACTTCCCCACCATCCGTAAGGCTGTGAAGAAAATGACCACTATTGATAAAATGAGCAAAGACGGTACTTTTGACAATCTTTCAAAGAGAGAGAAACTTCAGATTACACGTCAAAGGGCTAAACTTGAGAAGAATCTCGGTTCTATCGCTGATCTTTCACGTCTTCCGAATGCTCTTTTTGTTGTAGATGTAATGAAAGAACACATTGCAGTTGCAGAGGCAAAACGCCTTGGTATACCTGTTTTCGGAATTGTAGACACAAACTCAAATCCTGAAGATATCGATTTCATTATTCCAGCAAATGATGATGCTTCAAAGAGTATCGACCTTATTCTTGATACAGTTTGCAGCGCTATAGCTGAAGGTCTTGAAGAAAGGAAGGTAGAAAAACTCGATGCAGCAGATGAAGAAAAAGGTGAGGTTGTAGCAGAAGCTACTCCTGGAAAGCGCAGAAGAATGCGTAGAAACGATTCCCCGAAAGATGCAGCTCCGGCTGAAGCGGAAGTAGAAGAAGTTGAAGAAACAGAGGAATCAGCTGAATAATAACTCTATTAATTTTTACACTCAATGGGCGTATCAATAGAAGATATCAAGAAACTGCGCAACATGACCGGCGCAGGTATGATGGATTGTAAAAACGCATTGGCTGAAACCGATGGAAATATCGAAGCAGCTATCGAAATAATCCGTAAGAAAGGACAAGCTGTAGCTGCCAAACGTGAAGATCGTGAAGCTGCTGAAGGTTGTGTCATCAGTGGTGTTAAAGATGGATTTGCCGCTATAGTGGCTTTGAAATGTGAAACAGACTTCGTAGCAAAGAATGAATCATTCCGCAATCTTACCAAAGCTATTCTTGATGCTGCTGTAAAGGCTTCTGCCAAATCTTTGGAAGAAGTAAAGGCACTTGACCTCAACGGACGTACAGTAGAAGAAAACATTACAGACGAAATCGGTAAGACAGGTGAGAAAATGGAACTTGGAGCATATGAATATGTAGAGGCTCCGTCAGTTGCTTCTTATGATCACCTAAATGGTAAACTCGCTTCTATAGTAGGTTTAAATATAGCCGGAATCGATCCTTCAATTGGTCGTGAAGTAGCAATGCAGGTGGCTGCAATGAACCCTGTGGCTGTTGATCGAGATCATGTAAAGAAAGAAATTATTGATAACGAACTTAATATAGCTATTGAAAAAACTAAAGAAGAACAGGTAAAGAAAGCTGTTGAAGTAGCTATTAAAAAAGCCGGAATCAATCCTAACCTCGTAGACAGCGAAGATCATATCAATTCCAATATAGCTAAGGGATGGCTTACAGAAGAAGAAGCTGAAAAAGCACGTGCAATAGCTAAAGAAGTTGGAGAAGCGAAAGCTACGAATCTCCCTGAACAAATGATTCAGAACATTGCAAACGGACGTCTTAACAAGTTCTTCAAAGAAAGCTGTCTGATGGAGCAAGAATATCACCGTGATGCTAAACTCACAGTAGGTCAATTCCTTGATCAGACATCAAAGGGTCTTGTAGTTGTAGATTTCAAACGTGTAAACCTCAATCAGGATTAATTTTAAACTTTTTATAATTTATCCCGATTTATCAAATAAAAACAGGAATGAATTTTTCATTCCTGTTTTTATTTTAACAGATTCCTTACAAATTCTATCAATATCCCGGCTGATTTGAATTTATTCTTTAATTATTCTTTCAATTTCATTTATTTCAGTTTCGGAGAAAGCGGGAGATTCCAATGCTTTCAGATTGGTTTTGAGTTGGGATACAGAACTTGCCCCAACTATGACGCTTGTAACTTTTTTGTCATTAAGCAACCACGCAATCGACATTTGTGCAAGAGATTCTCCTCTTCTTGACGCCATCTCATTTAGCATTTTGATCTTTTTCATTGTAAGATCCGTCAAGCTGTCTTTTTTTAGAAATCCACCTCTGGCTATTCTGGAATCCTCCGGAATGCCATTCAGATAACGGTCAGTGAGCAAACCTTGTGCCAGTGGTGAAAACGCAATGAATCCAACTCCTTGGTCATAGCAATCATCCAAGACTCCCGAAGAAGATGGATCTCTGTCAAAAATATTATATTTCCCTTGATAAAGCAGACAAGGCACATCTCTCTCTCTTAAATAAGAATAAGCAAAAGATGCAGCATCAGCCGGATATTTGGATATCCCCACATATACAGCTTTACCGGCTTTTACAATATCAACAAGCGCCTGTAAGGTTTCTTCAAGAGGAGTTTCCGGATCAAACCTGTGAGAATAGAAAATATCTACATAATCAAGATTCATTCGTTTAAGACTTTGATCCAGACTTGCCAGAAGATACTTTCTGGATCCCCACTCTCCATACGGACCTGGCCACATGTCATGCCCGGCTTTTGTCGAAATGAATAGTTCATCGCGATAACGAGCCAAAGATTTCTTCATGACAATTCCAAAAGTTTCTTCAGCCGATCCATACGGTGGACCATAATTATTAGCCAAATCAAAATGGGTGATGCCGTTATCAAAAGCAAAATGGATTTTTTCCATTGAACTTTTCAGTGGGTCTACTCCTCCGAAATTATGCCATAAACCTAAAGATATTTCTGGAAGGAGAATCCCGCTTCGTCCACATCTACGATATTTCATGCCATTATTATAGCGATTTAATGAGGGAGAATAGAGAGGATCAATCATAGGGAAATTTATTGTTTGGGGATTGTTTATAATATCATTGTTCGGAAGAGTCTTGCTTAAGTTTTGACAGATAATCCCACATTTTTCTCTCATGTGGATTATCAGCAGGTTGCCAGAATCGTTTTTCAATGATTTCAGAAGGGAGATATTGTTGATTCACATAATGACCCTGGTAATCATGTGAATATTTATAACCTTCATGATATCCAAGATCTTTCATAAGTTTCGTGGGTGCATTTCTCAGATGAAGCGGCACAGGAAGATTACCTGACCGGGACACTTCTTCTAAGGCTCTGTCGATGGCAAGATATGAGGAATTGCTTTTAGGAGAAGTTGCAAGATAAACAGTACATTCAGACAAGATAATCCTTCCTTCAGGCCATCCAATTTTTTTCAGAGCCTCAAATGTAGCATTAGCAAGAAGAAGTGCATTAGGATTGGCCAGGCCTATATCTTCAGCCGCCAGAATAACAAGCCGACGTGCAATAAATTCCGGATCTTCGCCACCAGCTACCATTCTTGCAAGCCAATAAACCGCTGCATCAGGATCGCTTCCTCTCACAGATTTAATGAAAGCAGATATAATATCGTAATGAAGTTCTCCATTTTTATCGTATGCAGCCGGATTTTCCTGCAAGATTTCGGTGACTTTTATATCATCCACAATCACAGGTTCTCCGGCATTGGTGGATTGCTCCAATAAATCAAGGATATTCAATAATTTACGTGCATCACCACCTGAAAATCTGAATAAAGCCTCTTTTTCGTTTATCAGGAATTCTCTCTTTTTAAGAACAGGATCTTCAGACAATGCACGGTTTAACAGAGTTTCCAGATCCGAAACATCCAATGGTTTAAGGGTGTAAACCTGGCATCTTGAGAGAAGTGGACGTATTACTTCAAAAGAAGGGTTTTCTGTAGTCGCTCCAATCAAAGTCACAATTCCTTGCTCCACAGCACCAAGAAGCGAATCTTGTTGTGACTTACTAAATCTATGGATTTCATCAATAAAAAGTATTGGCCTTGACTTACAGAAAATGCTATTGACTTCATTCCTGCATTTGTCAATCACTTCTCTCACTTCCTTCACACCGGCTGAAACGGCACTAAGAGTATAGAAAGAAGCATCAGTAGCCTTAGCAATTATCATGGCAAGTGTAGTCTTCCCAACTCCGGGGGGACCCCAAAGAATAAATGAATTTATGCGTCCGGCATTAATCATCTTCCTGATAATCCCGGTTTCTCCTACAAGATGAGACTGTCCGATGTAATTGTCAAGGGAATCAGGGCGTAATCTTTCTGCAAGAGGGATATTCAAGCTCATTGTGTCTCTAATTTTTCAATGAGGTTTTCCAACACTATTTCCGAAAGAGATCCTATTATCATGTCGGAATATGGAGATAAGGTTTCACCGGGTAAGGTCCCATAAATTCCAATAACATAGGCACCTGCATTCCTCCCGGCCATCACTCCCTGCAAGGAATCTTCAAAAACCACACAATTTTTTATTTTTCGGTCAATTTTTTTTGCAGCTGCCAGATATCCCTGTGGAGAAGGTTTGGATTCAGTTACCAGATCTGCTGTAACTATAAAATCAAAATAATCCAATAATTCAGGAATTTCTTCTTTAAGATGTCTCATTTTGGTATTATCACTGCTTGTCACCAAAGCCTTTTTTAATTTTCTTTCAGACAATTTATCTAAAAATTCCTTCGACCCCGGCAAATAACGATATTTCATTTTCTGTTCGAGTTCATGAAGACGTGCCGCAACTTTGGTCTGAATATTTTTTTCGGGATAAAAATCATTCAGTATTTTATCAAGAGTGCAACCTTTGATTATTTTCTCAAGAGACTTTACACCCGTTGGAAATTCTCTGTTTATTGTTGACCAGATTTTTGAATATTCTCTTTCGCTATCTATCAAGACGCCATCCAGGTCAAAAAGAAAACCGATATTATTCAAAGTAAGAAAAGGAATTATAAAAAGTTTAATACGCAAAAATAATGAAAAATCCGATAATTTTTCAGTATTTTTGCGTTACGAAAAGAATATAGGGAATGACGAAAGAAATTTCATTAAATGTAAGTCCTAAGATTGCTTCAGATGAGAATCTGTTATTAGCCACGATAAAGCAAAAGAGCCTTTCTAAGGATTTCGATGTGAATTCTTTCCGCATCGTCCGCAGATCAATAGATGCAAGGAAAAAGCCCATTAAGATTAATCTAAAACTCATTATTTCTGATCAAAAAGAAATACCAATTGAATCAGAAAAGCACATCTATAAAAAGCTTCCGGAAAACGCACCTCAAGTAGTGATAATAGGAGCAGGTCCAGCCGGTTTGTTTGCTGCTTTAAGGGCAGTGGAACATGGAGTCAGACCAATAGTAATAGAAAGAGGGAAAGATGTAGATTCCCGTAGGATTGATCTCGCTAACATCTGTAAGAAGGGCCGATTAAATCCCAATTCCAACTATTGTTTCGGTGAAGGAGGAGCCGGTGCATTCAGCGATGGAAAATTATTTACCCGCAGCAAAAAAAGAGGTAATATAAGAGAGGTGCTTGAAATTCTACATCAATTCGGAGGCAGCGAAGATATTCTTATTAATGCTCATCCTCACATCGGAAGTGATAAGTTGCCGAAAATAATAAAAAATATTAGAGAAACCATCATAGAATGCGGAGGAGAAGTCCGATTCAATACACTGATGACTGAGATATTGCTGAGTAAGGGTGAAGCCGTGGGTATAAAAACTTCTGAAGGAGAAATAATAAATGGTCCTGTTTTTCTTGCCACGGGACATTCATCACGGGATACCTACAGAATGTTATCAGAAAATGATATCGCTCTCGAGGCAAAAGGTCTGGCCATAGGTGTCAGACTTGAGCATCCTCAGGCACTTATAGACAAATTGCAATATCATTCTCCTGAGGGAAGAGGGAAATGGCTTCCTGCTGCAGAATATAGTTTTGTTACCCAAATCAGGGATCGTGGGGTGTATAGCTTCTGTATGTGCCCGGGTGGTGTTATTGTTCCTGCTGCCTCAGATGTGGGTCAGATCGTTGTGAATGGAATGTCGGCTTCTGCAAGATCAGGCAAATGGTCGAATTCCGGGATAGTGGTAGAAATAAGACCAGGAGATATCAAAACTGAAATGGAAGGGAATCCCTTGGAAATGCTTTATCTTCAGGAAGAGCTTGAGAAAAAGTTTTCTGAAGAAAGCAAAGGAACCTTAAATGCCCCGGCTCAAAGGATGACTGATTTTATTTCCGGAAAGGAAAGTGAGGGACTTCCTCCGACATCCTACGCTCCCGGGATTCATCCCTCACGTCTGGATTTGTTACTTCCTGTCGAGATAAGCGAGAGATTGAGAGATGGCCTTGTTAATTTCGGGAGAAGCTGTAAAGGATTTGTCTCTGATGATGGCATTATGATCGGTTTGGAATCCCGAACCTCAAGCCCGGTTAGAATTCCAAGAAATCCTGTTACAATGGAACACACGGAAATAAAAAATCTTTATCCTTTGGGAGAAGGAGCCGGGTATGCCGGAGGAATTGTTTCATCTGCAATTGACGGTATGAACGGTATGGAAGCTTATTGTTTAAAATCAGAAAGAAATGGCTAACATTCTCAATATAGATACTACTTCCAGAACTTGTAGCGTTTCATTAGTCCAGAATGGAGAAACAGTGATGGGCCTGGAATCTAAGGATGCGATGGATCATTCAAGAGTTCTTGCACCTTTTGTAAATGAATGTATGGAATATACAAGGAAGGAGGGTTTAAGACTGGATGCTGTAAGTGCTATCTCCGGTCCGGGTTCTTATACCGGTTTAAGAATCGGTTTATCTTTGGCTAAAGGAATGGCATTTGGTTTAGATATTCCCTTAATAACCCTGTCTTCTCTTGAAGTCATGGCGGTAGGGGTTATGTTTTCCTACCGGGATTGGGAAGGAGATGAGACAATAGTGCCTATGATAGATGCGAGAAGAATGGAAGTTTTTACAGCAGTCTACGACTCCTCCCTTAAAATTATTGCTGCTCCTCAACCCATGATTCTTACCCCGGAATCTTTCCAATCGCTTCAAGATTGCAAGAAAATCATCTTTGCCGGAGACGGGGCAAAAAAATTTGAAGAACTTTATGCAGGTAAAAACTCTGTATGGATGCCCCATATCATGCCACATGCAAAATTTATGGGTATTTTGTCGGAAAAATTTTACCGGGAAAATAAATTTGCAGACATTGCTTATTCCGCTCCGGAGTATCTTAAAGAATATCAGACCACTGTAAGTAAGAAAAAATTTAATAATAATAATGATAAAGTATAATACTCAGGAAACACCTTTGTCAATGAGAGAGTATGGAAGAAATATCCAGAAACTTATTGAGCATTGTGTTAAAATAGAAAACAGAGAAGAACGCACTAAATGTGCCTATGCAATAGCAGAGGTAATGGAGGGACTGTTGCCGGAGGTGAACGGTGAAAAAGCCGATATGAGAAAAGTATGGAATCATATTTATATGATGTCTGACTACAAACTTGATATTGATTATCCATGTGAGGTGCTTGATAAGCAGGAGTCAAATCCCCGGCCTCATTCAATTCCTTATAGTGTGAAATCCGACTCTTTCAGATGCTACGGATCCAACATCATCAAGATGATAAAAGAAGTTTCTAAAATGGAGGCAGGAGTGGAAAAAGATCAAACCATTTTCCTAGTTGCCAATCAAATGAAGAAACTCCTTGTTTCTGTGAATACAGACAGTGCAACCGATAAACGAGTCTTCAAAGATATAAAAGATATTTCTGGAGGAAAAATTAATATCGATACTGAAACCTACAAACTTAACGAGTATATCGGAATAGCACCTCAAAACGAGGGTAAGAAAAAGAAAAAGAAGTAAAGAGGAAAATGTCTTCATTTATAGTAGAAGGAGGAAGGAGGTTAAAAGGTACACTGACACCAATGGGCGCCAAAAACGAAGCGCTGGAGGTGATCTGTGCCACTTTGTTGACTCCGGAAAAAGTCACCATACATAATATTCCTGACATTGCTGATATCCGGAATCTTATATCTTTGCTTGCAGATTTAGGCGTCAAGATAGTTACAACTGATAATCATACAATAACATTTCAGGCAGATGATATAAATCTTGATTATCTGAATTCATATGATTATAGAGTAAAGGTTCGATCTTTAAGAGGATCAGTGATGATTGCGGGACCCTTAATTGCCAGGTTTGGCAAGGCTATTCTTCCTAAACCGGGAGGAGATAGAATAGGGCGCAGACGTCTCGATACACATTTTATGGGATGGAAAAGTCTTGGAGCTGAATTTAACTTCAATCAAGAACATAAGACATATGAAATCTCCACTCCAAACGGCTTGAAAGGAGTTTATCTTTTACTTGATGAAGCATCGGTGACGGGAACGGCTAATATCATCATGGCAAGTGTTTTTGCTGCAGGCGAAACTGTAATATATAATGCAGCATGCGAACCTTATATCCAGCAACTTTGCAGAATGTTGGTTAAAATGGGGGCAAAGATTGAAGGAATTGGTTCTAACCTTCTAAGAATAAAAGGAGTGGAATACTTGAAGGGTACTTCTCATTCACTTCTTCCTGATATGATAGAAGTTGGAAGCTTTATCGGAATGGCAGCCATGACGCAATCTGATATAACGTTGAAAAATGCAGGAATAGGAGACCTGGGAATAATACCTGAGTCGTTTAAAAGACTAGGTATAAACATGAGGATAGAAAACGACAATATCATTATTGACCAGAACGACATCTATGAAGTTGAAAGCTTCATGGATGGGTCTATAATGACCTTTGCTGATGCTCCGTGGCCCGGACTTTCCCCAGATTTATTAAGTATTTTTCTGGTTGTCGCCACCCAGGCAAGAGGAAGTGTCCTTATACATCAAAAAATGTTTGAGAGCAGGCTCTTCTTTGTTGATAAACTTATTGATATGGGAGCCAGTATTATTCTTTGCGATCCTCATAGAGCGGCCGTCATTGGTTCAGGCAGATTTAATTTCTTGCGGGCTACTAATATGGTTTCTCCGGATATAAGAGCGGGAATCGCCATGCTTATTGCAGCTATGAGTGCCAAAGGGACAAGTGTAATTCAAAATATAGGTCAGATTGACAGAGGATATGAAAGAATTGACGAACGACTTAATTCTTTGGGTGCAAATATAATAAGAACGGCAGAATAAATGATATGATAACTAAGGAAGAAACAGTCATAATAGGTAAATTTCAGAAGACGCATGCCTTAAAAGGGGAACTGAATGCCATCTTAAATATTGATCCGGAATTTTTCGAAGAGGGGAATCCGATTATTGTAGAGTTTGACGGTATTCTTGTCCCTTTTTTTACCAATTCGATAAGGCCAAAAGGAACCACTTCATTTTTGATAAAACTTGATGGTGTTGAATCTGAAGAACAGGCATCCTCATTTGTCAATAAAGAGATTCGGACTATTAAAAATTTAGTTAGGGATCTTATTGAAAGCGATGAAGAATTTATAGAGCCAATCGTGGGATTTTCTGTAATAGATGACAGTTCAGGTGAGAATGTCGGAACTATCGATGATCTTGACACCAGCACTTCCAATATTCTGCTAATTGTTGTTTCAGGTGAAGATCAACTTATCTATATTCCCTATTCAGAAGACTTTATTGTGGAATTAGATGAAAAGAAGAGAACCATAAGAATGAAGCTACCGGATGGACTACTGGACATAAATAAAAAATGAGTTCCATTTTTTTGAAATTAATAAGAACAGCTCCATTTAATTACTCTTATCTTCGCTTATAACGTTGTTAAACATAGAAAAGCCCTTAAGGCAATCTATTGAATGAAAACTTCAAACGGGTAAGATTTTGCATTCCCATTTAACATATGAGAGTTGATTATTTTTTAATGAGATGAAAAAGAATATGAAAATATATAATTTGCTTAAATCCAATAGGTTGAAGACTTCAATTGCCGGGATTGTAATTTTATTCTCAGGTTTGACACAAGCAGCAGTTCCTGAAGTTCTTACCAACGGAAGGATTCCCGAACTTGATGAACTGGACTTTATAGAAATGTTGAATTCGGTAGAAACGGGTGCAACTTCACCATTAATCCAAAAATTTCAGAGCAAAGAAGGTAAAACAAGGCTTTTAAACGGCAAATTTAATCCTTCAGGGGAATGTCTTGTAGAAGCTTATAGGAACAAAGAAGTTTTGTTGATCACCATCCCAGCTCATCTCCTTTTTGCACCAAATCAGACAGAATTAAGAGCCGGAGCTTCCGAGTATCTTTTGCCATTAAGACGATATTTGAAAGATCCCGACATGTTCAGAGTTATGTTAGTGATGCATACTGATAACACAGGCTCTGAAGAATATCGTGAACAAATAACCATAGACAGAGTGAATTCTGTTTTTGAATGGTTTGAGGAATCAGGATGTAACACGCAGTTTCTCTTTTCCTATGCACTTTCAGATGAAATGCCGCTAAAGCCTAATGACTCAATGGAGAATAGAAGAGGAAACCGTAGGCTTGAGGTATATCTTGTGCCGGGAACTAAAATGGTGGAACAAGCTCAAAAAGGAAGAATAGCCTTTTAGTGCATAAAGCCTTTAATCCATTCTGTCTTTATAGTCTAAATAGGTAAAACTTCTTAGAAGTTGGGGCTCTCCTTCTGAGGGAATAAGCCAGAAAGAGGGGTGTTGAAGTCCATTAAACATTGTGGTTTTTACTGTAGTGTAATGGTTCATGTCACAGAATGTAAGTTTTTGACCTACCTCCAGTGGCTTTGAAAAGGCCCACCCATCTATATAATCTCCACTCAAACAAGAGTTGCCTCCCAGACGATACCTGAAGCCCTTGCTTTCATCCGGAAGAGCTTCTAAAACCCTTGGTTTATAAGGCATTTCAAGGCAGTCAGGCATATGGCAGGCAAAAGAAGAATCTATTATAGCAGTCTTTATCCCTGAATCTTCCACTATGTCCAGAACGGTAGTAATCAGATCTCCGGTTTGCCATGTAAAAGCACTTCCTGGTTCCATAATGATTTTAAGGTTAGGATAATCTTTATGAAGCTGATTTATAAGGCTGATAAGATGTTCCACATCATATCCTTCACGGGTGACAAGATGACCTCCTCCAAGATTAAGCCATTGCAATTGAGGCAACCATTTACCGAAATTTTTCCTCAAAGAGTTTAAAACTAATTCAAGATCATGGCTGGAAGATTCGCATAGAGCATGAAAATGAAAACCATCAATTCCTTCCTGCAGGGTTTCGGGAAGTTTATCGGCTGTTATTCCAAACCTTGTTCCCGGAAGACAGGGATTGTAAAGATCAGTTTCTATAAGGCTACATTGGGGATTTATGCGAATGCCGCAACTAACTTTCTTTTCTTTATTGTCAAAATTATATTTTTCAACGGCCTGCCTGAATTTATCATACTGAGAAAGAGAATTAAAAGTAATATGGTTGGAACCAGCCAGAAATTTTGGAAAGCTCTCTTCCGTATAAACCGGACAGTAAGTATGAACATCATCACCGAGAAATTCCCTTGAAAGATACATTTCATTTAATGAACTTGCAGTGGAAGATTTGACATATTCTCTGATAATTGGAAAAGTTTTCCATAGTGCATTAGCTTTAAATGCCATAATGATATGCACATTAGCTCTCTCAGAGATATCCTTAATTAAGGATAGGTTCTTCCTTAATCTGTCTTCATATACAACATAGGCGGGAGTCGGAATTGAATTAATCATGTTCAAGAATATTAAATTTTGCAAACCGGAGAAGAAGCCGTTTAATTCCTACGAGTTCAAAATCCACTGTAATTGAAGCTTCTCCTGAAATCGAATCGATAGATTTCACAGTTCCGACACCAAATTTTTCATGTTTGATTTTGTTGCCGGGTTTTACTTCATCTGCTGTGTGTTGAGGCTTAATGTTGGAAAGGCCCGCGGTGATTTTCCTCAAATTACCCGTAGATCCACTATTAATAAGATGTGATTTCGAAATAAATACATTAGAATTTTTATAATTTTTAGCCGGATCTACAGAATGATATTTGTTATCCGGTAAATCACCTGACAGTTTATTATTAAGATACCGTGGGTTAATGTCTGATATGAAGCGGGACGGAGAGGTAAGAATAGTCTGACCGTTCCTGAATCGATTCCCCGCATGAGTAATCACGCATGTTTCTTTAGCTCTTGTAATAGCTACATAAAGTAGCCTGCGTTCTTCTTCCACAGCCGACAGAGATGACTGGCTCATTGCAGCCGGGAACAAGTCTTCCTCAACACCGACAATGTATACATGCCGGAATTCAAGACCTTTAGCGGCATGGACTGTCATAAGAGTAACTTTAGGCGTCGTGTCATCTTCCTTTGTATCCTGATCGGTGGCCAGCATGACATCAGATAGAAAAGTCTGCATGTCAAAGTTATTTTCACCACTCTGTAAGCGAAGGTCGACAAAGTCTTTTAGTCCCGAGAGAATTTCCGACAGGTTTTCTTGCCTGCTGATACTTTCAGGAGTGGAATCCGATGCAAGTGCAGTGAGTATGCCTGTACGGTTAAAAATTAATTGACCGAGTTCAAAAGCATTTGACCCTCTATTATTGTCTTCAATGAAAGTTTCGATTAATTGTCTGAAAGATTGAATTTTATTAATTGTACCTGAGTTTAACCCAATGGATTTAAGATCTGAAGTTGTAATTATATCCCAAATACTTTTCCCCTGAGATATCGCAGCGACAGAAAGCTTATTCATGGTTGTTTCTCCGATTCCTCTTGCAGGATAATTTATAATTCGTCTTAAAGATTCATCATCATCCGGATTTATTGTGAGACGGAAATAAGCAATCGCATCTTTTACTTCTTTTCTCTGATAAAAAGATAACCCTCCGAAGATGCGGTAAGGGATGCTTCTTTTTCTTAAAGATTCCTCCAAAACACGAGACTGTGCGTTAGTCCTGTAAAGTACTGCATATTCGTCATAACTGTCGTGAAATGTAAGTTTATGCTGATTAATAATATTTGCAATGATAAAAGCTTCTTCCAGATCACTATATGCAGAAATGACCTCAATTTTTTCTCCCACGGCATTTTCACTATAGACTTTTTTATCCATTTGCCGTGTGTTTTTTTCTATAAGACTTCCCGCGGCATCGATAATATTTTGTGTAGAGCGATAATTCCTTTCAAGTTTAAAGATTTTCAAACCCGGAAAACGTTTTTCAAGATTCAGAATATTATTGATGTCAGCACCTCGGAAAGAATAAATGCTTTGTGCGTCATCGCCAACCACGCAAATATTTTGTTTATCGCCTGCAAGCTGGGTTATTATTAGATGCTGGGCGAAATTAGTATCCTGGTACTCATCAACGAGAATATATCTGAAAAAATCCTGATAATGTCTTTTGATGTCTGGGTTATCCCTTAAAAGAAGATTCATATAGACAAGAATATCGTCAAAATCCATTGCATTGGCAAGATGACATCTTTCTACATAAGTGCTGTAAATTCTGCCCGTAAGAGGCCTTTTCACTCTTTTGTCAGCCTCTCTGTAATCCGGATCATTTAGATATTGTTCCGGTGAAATCAATGCGTTTTTAGCATTTGAAATTATAGAATATAGAGTGGCCGGCTTATAAATCTTTTCATCCAGAGCCATATCTTTTACTATAATTTTCAAAAGAGATCTTGAGTCGGCAGTGTCATAAATTGTAAAACCGGTTTTGAACCCGATTTTTTCAGCATGTTGTCTCAATATACCGAGAAAAACGGAATGAAATGTCCCCATTCTTAGCTTTGAAGCAGTTTTATCGCCAACGACCCCCATTATTCTTTCTTTCATTTCCCTTGCCGCTTTATTAGTAAAGGTAAGGGCCAGTATCCGGTAAGGTTCCAGGCCATGCCGGATAAGGTCAACAATCTTGTATGTCAAAACTCTTGTTTTCCCTGACCCTGCTCCTGCTATCACAAGAGAGGGACCATCCATATAGACCACGGCTTCTCTTTGTTGTTCATTCAGCTTATCAAGATAATTATAATCAACAGCCATAAGTATAAATTTCAAGAAATGATGGAAAGATAATCAGGAATATCCGTGAGATAAGAATAAGTGCCGGCTTCATTGTCAATTTTACAGCAATAATGCGTGATGCCGTTTGAAACTATTAAATATTTGGCATCAAGAACCATATTATATCTCACAATCTGATCGAACACTTCCTGATTTATTTTAATTTTTGGTGACTTGTATTCTACAATAACCAAAGGTTTTGCTTCTTTAGAAAAGACTACGGTGTCACACCTTTTTTTAGTGCCGTTAAGATTAATGCCTATTTCATTAGCCATAAGGGAAGAAGGATAATGCAGTGTACTTATAAGCCAGTCAACAAAAATCTGTCGTATGAATTCTTCCTCAGTAAGACAAAAATAATTTTTGCGCAATCGGTCGAACACCTTAAACACACCATTCCTCCTGACGATTTTGAGTTCGGCAGGAGGAAGGTTTAATTTATTAAGGTCAATGTCCGGAAAAAATTCTCCTTTCAAAAAAATCGGTTTTTAGAGTCCTAGTAAATAAATATAATGAATCAAATATTAATTTGGGGATGAGGTTTTGATAAAAGAATTAGCTTGTATATATTCGGGATCAAATATTGAATTCAATATATCGGCAAGCCTGATTCCCCCTTTTAAAAATTGATTTTCTATTATCGGAGTCCAGTCGGCAACGTAGTCATAACTTATCTTAAATCCTTCAGGAGTCTTGTCATAAACTTCCTTGCAAATTTCATAAGTTTCCTTTCCCCATATGTCGGGATTACCATTCTGCAAAATGATAGAGGTTTCTTCTTGTGAAGCACGGTCGATCTGTTCGCGCCATTCAGTATAAGTCCATTTATGAGCAGACTCAGGAAGTGAACTGTCCCAAACGGAATGAAGGTTAGAATCCCGGCCAAAATAATTCACAGTCCATCTGTTTCCGCCAAGATCAGAAGCATGTCCCATATGCATGGGCTGATGAATGTCACCCATTAAGTGGACCAGTATTTTTAGTGCAAGTTGTTTTTCTGTTCTTGAAGCCATAGGATCCTGGAGAATCTCTGATTGTTCATAGATGCTTCTAACTACATCTCCAGATTCCAGGAGAGGTGCCTCTTCATATGCAACATCACTGTCAATATTTTTATAATGCCAGGTTTTGGAGTATGCATATTGAGGAGTATGGGAAGCATTGTCAAGCCAGTTAGACCAATAGACAATTGACTTCCCGTCAAGTAAATCGGTTATTTCAGCGTAGGTTTTTGGTGTAAGATTGTTTTCGGCTATGAAGGCAGTGACGTCATGGCCTTTCTGTCCCCATGAAAATGCTGTCAAAGCCATTGAAAGCATACAAAAAGAAACAAAAGATTTTCTGAAGTTCATAAATAAGAGTTGTTTTCACAAAATTAAAGAAAAATCTTCATTTTAAGTACTGTTTTTTCAATTTTGTTGCAATTGACCATTCATTAAAAATTACTTTCACTAAGATATATTATGCCATAGAAAAGGGAATATTTAAGGATACATTTGGGCACCCTTGTGAAAGAAATTATTGGTAAAAGGTCTATATGCCGAATTTTTTAAGGATTAAAATTTGCAGAAAAGCGAGAAAAAATTATATTTGCATTCATAAAACAAGCCTTAAAACCAATTATCATGAAAAAGAACAGATGTCTCCTGCTGGGTGATGAGGCATTTGCACAGGGAGCCCTTGATGCAGGACTTTCAGGAGCATATGCCTACCCCGGAACCCCCTCTACAGAAATTCTCGAATATATTCAGCAATCTCCTCTTGCAAAAGAGAGAAAGATACATTCCCATTGGTCTACAAATGAAAAAACAGCTATGGAAGAAGCTTTGGGAATGTCATTTTGCGGCAAACGCTCAATTGTGTCAATGAAACATGTCGGCTTGAATGTGGCCGCAGATCCTTTTGTCAATTCAGCTATGACAGGTGCCAACGGAGGATTGTTGGTGGTTTCGGCCGATGATCCGTCAATGCATAGCTCACAGAACGAACAGGATTCACGTTTTTATGCAGATTTTGCAATGATTGCTGCTTTGGAACCTTCCGATCAACAGGAAGCTTATGACATGGCAGAATACGGATTCAATCTCTCTGAAAAATTTGAGTTGCCGGTATTAGTGAGGTTCGTTACCAGGTTAAGCCATTCGAGAGCAGATGTAAATGTAAATGGAGATCCGAAACCGGAAAACTCTCTTCATTTTCCTAAGATTAAGGAACAATGGGTATTAATGCCTGCAAATTCAAGGAGAAGAAATAAACGTTTGATTGAAGATTATAAAAAACTTCAGGAAGCCTCGGAAAATTCTCCATATAATAAATTTATTGATGGCAAAGACACAACCGTGGGGATCATAACCAGCGGTATTGCATGGAATTATTTAAAAGAGACTTATCCGGAAGGCATCCCTTTCCCTGTTGTAAAGATCTCTCAGTATCCAGTGCCTGTGAAAATGATCAGAAGATTGTTTGAAAAATGCGATAACATTCTGATTCTTGAAGAGGGCCAGCCTTTTATCGAAAAGAAGGTAAGGGGAGAACTCGATAACAATGGTAAACCTGTTTTCGGAAAGCTTACCGGCGAGGTTGTCAGAACCGGAGAACTTAATCCAGACGAAATAAAGAAAGCTTTGATAGCAGTCTTAGGCGAAAAATCAAATCTAAAACAAGAAGAACTTCATGAAGAAAGTAAGATATTGATGCCGAGACCCCCGGCACTTTGTCAGGGTTGTGGACATAGAGATGTATATCAAGCGCTAAATGAAGTGTTGGAAAGTTATGACGAGCCCAAGGTTTTCGGAGATATAGGCTGTTACACCTTAGGATATCTTGCTCCATTTAATGCCATAGATACGGTGGTTGATATGGGAGCATCTATAACAATGGCCAAAGGAGCTGCCGATGCCGGACAGCATCCATCCGTTGCGATAATAGGTGATTCCACGTTTACCCATTCCGGTATGACGGGTCTTCTGGATGCGGTTAACGAGAACACTCCTATGACAGTAATTATTTCCGACAATCTCACAACCGGAATGACAGGTGGCCAGGATTCTCAGGGAACTGGCAAACTGGAGGAGATCTGTCTTGGGATCGGTGTCTCGCCGCAACATTTGAGAACCATCGATTCCCATCCCAAGAATCTTGAAGATATGAAAAAGATGTTCAAAGAGGAGATCGATTATCCCGGACTTTCTGTGATAATTTCAAGAAGGGAATGTATTCAGACTGCCAGAAGACATGCTTCTTCTAAAAAATAATAAAAACGGGAAAAGAAAAAAATCATGAAAACAGATATAATATTAGCCGGAGTCGGAGGACAGGGGATTCTGTCTATAGCAACTGTATTAGGTATAGCCGCGTTAGATGAAAATTTATATTTAAAACAGGCCGAGGTTCATGGAATGAGCCAGAGAGGAGGCGACGTGCAATCAAATTTAAGAATCAGTGATTCCCCCATAGCTTCTGACCTGATAAAACTGGGAGGTGCAGACCTGATAGTTTCTCTTGAACCGATGGAAGGTCTCAGATATCTTCCTTTTCTTAAAAAGAACGGTTGGTTAATAACAAATTCAGTCCCCTTTATAAACATAGTAAATTATCCCTCTGAGGAAATCCTGAGTTCTGAATTAAAAAAAGTAGAAAATTCTGTTGTTTTCGATATGGATCAGCTTGCCAAGGAAGCCGGGTCTCCAAAAGCATCAAATATGATTTTACTTGGGGCAGCATCTCCCTTCATTGAGCTATCTGCCGACAGCATGCGGGATGGAATCAAGGAATTGTTCCTGAAAAAAGGAGAGAAAATAGCCGAACTTAATATAAAAGCATTTGAACTCGGCCGTAAAAAGAGTGAGGAAATTTTAAAAGAAAAGAAATAAAAAGTTAAAAGATGCTTCCGATTGATGATAAAACCTTAAATGAAACCATAAAGAAACTTGAAATAACTAACCTTATTTCAGCTACAATCCGCCAGATCTGTTCTTTATCGGCAGAGCTGGAAAAGGTTTCAGGAGAAAAGTTTGTTCATCTGGAGCTCGGGAATCCCGGGATTTCAGCAGAACAGATTGGTATAGAAGCTGAATGTAAAGCCTTAAAAAACGGCATTGCCAACAAATATCCTGACATAAACGGGCTTCCTCAGTTAAAGAATGCCGGATCAGAATTTGTTAAAGCTTTTCTTGATCTTAAAATACCCGCCAAATGTATTGTTCCTACAGTTGGTTCCATGCAGGGTAGCTATACATTAATGACACTTCTTAAAATGAGGATACCCGGAAAGGATACCATCCTTATCTTCAATCCCGGTTTTCCCGCTCAGCGTCATCAGGCTAAAATGCTCGGGATGAATGTAAGAAGCTTTGATATATATAATTGCCGTGGTGAGAAATTAAAGGATGCCCTTGAAGATTTATTGGCTGACGGCAGGGTCACTGCAATGATTTATAGCAACCCCAATAATCCAAGCTGGACAAACTTCACTCAGGAAGAATTAAAAATAATAGGAGAAGCAGCAACCAGGCATGACGTGATTGTTCTTGAGGATTTGGCTTACCTGGGAATGGATTTTCGCAAAGATTATTCCGTACCTTATAATCCACCCTATATTCCTACAGTCGGCAAATACACCGACAATTACATACTTCTTATATCGGCTTCAAAGATATTCAGCTATGCGGGGCAAAGAATAGCCCTTGTTTGCATGAGTGAAAAGGTTTATAACAAAAGGTATCCTGAAATGACCGAATTTTTTGAAATGCCGAATTTCGGGGAATGTTATGTTTTCGGTGTTCTTTACACCGCCTCTTCAGGAGCGGCACATTCTGCCCAATATGCTATGGCGGCTATGCTCGAAAGTGCTGTGAAAGGAGAACTAAATTTCGTAGACCATACAAAGGAATATGGAAGAAGGAGTTCATTATTGAAGAAAATGTTGGAAGACAATGGATTCCATTTGGTTTATGAGGATGACTGCGGAGAAAAAATATCAGACGGTTTCTTCTTTACCGTAGGATATAAGAACATGGATAGCGAGCCTCTTCAGAAAGAACTTATGAAATTCGGTATTTCTTCGATATCCTTGCCCAGCACAGGAAGTACGATGCCGGGTGTCAGAATCTGTGTATCTATGATCTCTGACGAGGAAACATTCAATACAATGGAAAACAGATTAAAAGCCTTCAATGATGCACACGGCAAATAAAATGACAGCAGAGGAAGCTGTCAGACTGATTGAAAGCGGTGACCATGTCTATATACAGGGTAGTACCTCTATTCCGGAAGTTTTGCTGGGCGCCTTGGCAAATAGAGGACATGAATTAAAAGATGTTACCTTATATTCGGGATTTGCTGTTGGAAAGGCTGAAGCCCCTTATTGTAAGGCAGAGTTTAAAGACAGTTTTATTGTTGACAGTTTTTTTGTCAGCAACTCTATAAGGAATTGGATTAATGAAGGCTATGGTTCCACAACTCCGTGTTTCCTTGGAGAAGTGCCCGGACTGATGAGAGACGGCACCTGGAGAGTTGATGTGGCTTTAATCAATTGTAGCGAACCGGATGAAGAGGGTTATGTAAGTTTTGGCGTTTCTGCAGATGTAGCTACTGCAGCCGTTGAGTGTGCTGATATCCTTATTGCACAGATTAATAAACAAATGCCTTACTCTTATGGTGATGCTGTGGTTCATATTTCAAAACTTGCGGCGGTAGTAGAGGTGGATGATCCTTTGGTGGAGGTGCCGACCCCCGTGCCTAATGAAAATGAAATTAAAATCGGAAATTTTATAGCAGAAAACATACCCGATGGAGCTACTCTCCAGATAGGGGTGGGTGGTATTCCTAATGCGGTTTTAAGTGCTTTGAGAAACCATAAGAACTTAGGTCTGCATACGGAAGCTATGACCGACGGTGTCTTGCCATTATTACAATCGGGAATAATTGACAATTCCAGAAAGAAGGTTCTGCCAGGCAAATCAGTTGCCTCATTGGCATTAGGTTCAAGAAATCTTTATGATCATATGAATTATAATAAGGATATGATTTTCAAAGACGTGGCTTGGACAAATAATCCTTATGTCATAGCTCAGAATCCTTCGGTAATGTCAATCAATTCATGTCTTGAGATTGATCTTACAGGACAAATTTGTGCAGATTCAATAGGAACAAAAATATTTTCCGGAATTGGAGGACAGCATGATTTCGTTTATGGCTCTTCTTTGAGCGAAGGTGGAAAGTCTTTCCTTGCAATGTTATCGACCACTTCTAAAGGAGTTAGTAAAATTAAGCCTGTCTTATCCACAGGTGCAGGTGTAGTGACTACGCGTTTTCAAGCTCATTATATTGTTACAGAAAATGGAATTGTTAATTTAAGGGGACAAAATCTTGCAAAAAGAGCAAAACTTATGATTTCTCTTGCCGCCCCACAATTCAGGGAGGATCTAGAAAGAGCAGCATGTGAACGTTTCGGCTACAGTTTCTTACGACTGAAATAAATTTTGTGATAGAGCTCCATTAGATTTTACCCCGTCTCTAATTTTTGTTAATTCGTGGGTGTTAGTCTGATGGAGTTTTATTTTTTGTGGCATAGTATTTTTATTTTATATTTGCAGACCACAAATTTCAAGACTTTCATGAATGTTAATGAAATAAAAAAGAAAATGATGGGTTTATGGGAGTCCGTCTTCCATGATTCCAAAGAATATATATCCTTAATATTTGATAATTATTTCAATCCGGAATATGTTGAATTTGTTGAGTCTGATGGTAGAATTGTTTCTGCATTACTTGGAGTTCCATATGAATTCGGGAATGGCAGAAACCGTCTGAAAGGATTATATCTATGTGGTCTTGCCACTTCTGAGAATTTCCGACAAAAAGGATTGATGACCGGATTGATAGATAATATAAATGAAAGAATCTCGGAGGAGTTTGATTTCACTTTTTTAATTCCGGCAAACGACCTGATGGCAGATTATTATCATCGACAGGGATATTTCAATTCTTTTTATAGGGTAGAAGAGAGATATACCTCAGTGCATGATTTTAAAAATGATTTCTTAGTGGGGTTAACTGACTCGGATGAACGGATCATTAATCTGAAAAAAAATCTTTTTGAAGAATTGCGGGTAGTTGAATTTGGTAAATCACAACAGTTCACGGCTCAGGATATAATAGCATTTATAAAGGAAAGGGAAAGTAAGCCGGGTTCAATTGTTAATCTCTTACATTCCTCCGAAGACATAGAAATCATATTAAAGGAAAATCAAATAAGTGGAGGGACAATTTTTATAGCCTATGATAAGGATTCAAAAATGACAGGGATTGCATTCACCGTAAAGGAGGACGTCAAAAGGATCGGTATTCCTGCTATTTTTGTAACTGATAATTGCAGTTACTATGTTTTATTAAACCATATAAAGTTATTTTTTGACGATTATTCAATTTCACTTTATAAACAGTCGGCTACCCATGAAACCTCTTTGATTGAGAAGAGTTTTGGCGCTGAAAATCCGGATGGGAGTGACCTTGAAACTCTTTTCGGGATGGTGGAAAGACCTTTCAATCCTTCCCAAAACATGCAGCCTTATGGAATGGTTCGTCTTCTCCGGTTTGATAGAATACTCAATTTTATAGCAGAAACAAATAAGGAAGCCACCTTCAAAATAATTATTAAAGACAAGAATTATATATCAGAAGGTGATTCCGGGTCAATATTTGTCATAGACCGGGGAGAGATGAGAAGGGAGAATATCGATGAAGCTAAAATTAACAAATCTGTAATTAAGCTGTCGTCTAAAGAGCTTTCTGAACTTCTTTTAAGAAAAAGAGACAACAGTAGTCTTATTATGGAAGCTTTTGGCATTCCGCGTCTTGTCTTGAAAATGGCTCTGATGCTTGACTAATAATTACTGGAACTATGCATGATTATATTTCATTAAGGATAGATACCAATCCAACCAACGAGACCATTACCGACCTTTTGGCAGCTTTTCTGGCAGATTTGGAATTCGAATCATTTGAACCGGACTCTAAAGGTATAACAGCTTATGTGAGGAAAAATCTGTTTAATGATGAGGCTGTCAGGAATATAATAGCAGAATTCCCTATTAAGACGGAATTTAAAATCAGTTCAAGAGAAATAAAGGGAGAAGACTGGAATAAAGAATGGGAACAGAATTATTATGAACCAATTGTTATAGATAACAGCTGTGTCATTAGGGCAACATTTCATAAAGATTTTCCCAATTGTCCGATTGAGATAATCATAGATCCGAAAATGGCATTCGGAACGGGTCATCATTTCACCACAGCCAACATGATAAGGCTTTTATTGAATGAAGATCTCACCGGAAAATCTGTTATCGATATGGGTACTGGTACAGGTATTCTTGCAATTCTATGTAAAAAATTAGGCTCCTCGTCTGTAGCAGGGATAGAAATAGATCCTTATGCATTGGAGAATGCTATAGAAAACGGTCAATTAAATGGAGAAAAAGAGATTAAATGGATATGCGGGGATGCTCATTCCTTGGAACAATTGGACATTTCTGACTACTTTCTTGCCAACATCAACAGGAATGTGATTTTGTCAGACTTGACAAAGTATGCCGGGAAATTAAAAAAAGGTGGCAAACTATTCTTAAGCGGTTTTTATAAATCAGACCTTGATATTATAGAAAATGAAGCGGTCAAGAATTCTCTGCATAAGGTTAAGGAGCTTGTTGATAATGAATGGGTAGGAGCGATTTTTGAAAAAAAATAAACAAAATGAATAACTTAAAAAGAGAGGTAATATTGTCTATTTAACTTTTTTTTTGAAAAATCATTTTGAAATGGAACTCAATTTGAATAAATTTGCATAGAAATAATAACACTAAACGCAATTGCCTATCGAAAAGAAATACGCAACAATTTAGTTAACAGAAGAATGGCAAATAAAATCAAGATGACTGACGAACAATTGGTCAAAGCTTATGCTGAAGGCAACAACGAGGCATTCGATACATTGTTAAAGAGGCATCAAGAAAGAGTATTTAATTATATACTCAGAATCATTAAAAATGAGGATATCGCTAACGATATTTTTCAAGAAACATTTGTAAAGGCAATATTAACGATTAAGCAAGGCAGGTATACAGAAAACGGCAAGTTCCCTGCCTGGATTTCAAGAATAGCCCATAACCTTATTATAGATTATTTCCGGCAGGAAAAATCTGAAAATCTGCAAAGTGCAGATATTGATGATGTAGATATCCTGAATCGTAAGGAACTGTGTGAAGAAACAATTGAAGACATCATGATTTCTCACCAGATTCGTGAGGATGTGAAATATCTGATTAAGGAGCTTCCTCCACTTCAGAGAGAAGTCTTAAATATGCGCTATTACCAGAATCTTTCTTTTAAGGAGATAGCTGAATTAACCGGAGTAAGCATTAACACTGCTTTGGGAAGAATGCGTTACGCTATTTTAAATCTCAGAAGAATCGCTGCCGAGAAAGATATAGTCTTGACGGTCTGATCTCAGAATCTTGATTATTGTGATTCTTCATTTCTGAGATTCTTGCTTTTTATTTCTGAGAAAAACCTATAAGCAACAAAAAATTGCTAAAAATTAAGTTCCCCTATTTTTCAAAAATAGGGGAACTTTGTTTCCATATTTAATATATAAATATTAATTTTGCCAAAGAAGCAGGGGTGCCAATAAAGAGCTGAGATTATACCCTGTGAACCTGATGCGGATAATACCGATGAAGGGAGCTTCGAATTAAGCTTTAACCTTTATATAAATCCGCGTTTATTCGGTTTTATATGAAGAGAAAGTTAAAAACAGTACTTGCCATAGGAGGTTCCGATTCTTCAGGAGGGGCTGGTTTACAGGCAGATATAAGAACAATTGTTTCTTTAGGTCTGCATCCTCTCTCTGTGGTGACTGCTATAACCGCTCAAAATTCCCATAGCATAATATCTGTAGAACCTGTTTCCGAGAGGTCCCTAAGGGGACAACTGGAAAGTATTTTCATTGACGTTATTCCAGATGCTATCAAAATCGGTATGTTAGGAAGCCTTGAGAATGCATCTTTAATAGCCGATTTTATCTCTTCTTATTCTCAAATTCCGGTTGTCACAGATCCTGTTTTAAAAGCATCGGTGGGTGGATATTTGTTCAAATCGATCAACGATCTAAAGCAAGAGGCAATCTCATTGCAAGAAAATTATATTAACAAAATATTTCCTTTATCTTCTGTAATAACTCCTAATATTCCGGAAGCAAAAGAAATTCTAAAAGTAAAAGGATTTGATGATTTCTTGAAATCAACGAGTTTGAAAGAGATGGCAGAAATCTTAATGAAATTGTGCAATTCAGAAGCTGTGGTGATTAAAGGGTCTCATTCCGAGGG
>JAFLTN010000300.1 GCA_022510445.1 Muribaculaceae bacterium
GAGGTTCGCAAGCTGTTGGCGGCAAATTCGATAAGAACGATTACATTTTCCTTATTGAGTGGGATTATGTCGTTATTGATGAAGCACACGAAGGCACGCTAACAAAGTTAGGTCAAGCAGTCATAGACGAGATTTGCAACCAGCCTAAAAAACCTAAAATACTGCGTTTATCGGGGACTCCGTTTAATCTTCTCGATCAATTCAAGGAAGATGAAATCTATACTTGGGATTATGTAATGGAACAGCGCGAAAAGCGTGAATGGGATAAGTTGCATCTCGGTGACAACAATCCTTATGCGTCGCTACCGGAAATGCAGATTTATACCTATGACCTTAACAAGCTCATTACGGGATACTTCGACGAAGAAGATAACGCTTTTAACTTCCGCGAGTTTTTCAGAACGTGGACGGGCGTTATGGAGAAAGACTTTAAGCCTATCCCCGAAGGGGCAAGCGTTGGGGATTTCATACATAAGGATGACGTAAACGCTTTCCTCAATCTGCTTTGTAAAGCTGACGCCGAGAGCAATTACCCGTTC
>JAFLTN010000301.1 GCA_022510445.1 Muribaculaceae bacterium
AAATATAAACCAATAGGGTTGTTGCGCTGGATTTTTCTCTTTGCCGCCATTCCCGCCCTTTTCCTGCTCAAGGATTTTGACAAATTGCCCCTTCTCCATCACGCACCCGCATTGCCCTGGATATATATCGCATTTATCCTTGCGGGACCTACATTTATCGCCTACTTCCTCGTGCAACCCGCAATGAAAAGAATCGGGTCAGAATTAGTGTCAATCTATCAGTATCTTCTGCCTGTTTTCGCCACAATCTCAGCTATCTTCATGATTCATGAGAAACTGCATTGGATTCAGGTGCTGGCAATGGCAGTAATAGTAGTAGGGATGGTTTTCACCACCTTTGGAAAACATAAAAGAGTAAAAAAAGAAGGACAGGATGACGCTTGAGGAAATTATAAAAGGAAAGAAAGCCGCCCTTATAGACATGGACGGCGTGCTCTACGATTCCATGCCGCTCCATTGTCAGTCATGGCATGAGATTATGCTTGAAGAGGGGCTTGATATTCCGGCTGAGGAATTTTTCCTTTACGAAGGAATGACA
>JAFLTN010000302.1 GCA_022510445.1 Muribaculaceae bacterium
ATATAGATTAAAATCTTATGTAGATATCTTATATAGATTAAAATCTTATGTAGATAAATCGAGTAGGAGGTAAACACTAATCGTAGGTTTATCTCCTACTTTCATGTTTACCGACCTCTCACACCACCGTACGTGCCGTTCGGCATACGGCGGTTCCTAACGCGGATGCAATTTCTCGTAATACTCCATAAGGCTCGGATATCGGGCAAGTCTTAGATGTTGCTTTGATATGGCTCTTTTAAGGATTGGGCTGTGTACGGTTCGCCAATATCCTTTTCGGGTATTTGCCCACTGCCACGCCTGATTTTTCTTTATGCCACATCTTTGCAGATTTCTGAACTTTGTGCCGATTTTCTTCCAACTTTTCCATATACACATCCTTATACGTGAGCGTAGCCATTCATCTGTTTCAATGATAAAGTTACGCATGTCAGCGTACCGAAAGTAGTATACCCACCCTCGGATAGCTTGAGTCAGTACCTCCTTGCGTTTCTCGTAGCCTATGTTCCAACTCCGATTTGTTAGTTGTTTCAACT
>JAFLTN010000303.1 GCA_022510445.1 Muribaculaceae bacterium
CTTACGATATCCATGCCGTTGGCGTAGAGAAGCAATAAAATCAGGAGTGTCATTCCGACTATCTGGGCACGTTCAAGAAATTTTTCGCTCGGTTTCCTGCGGAAAATCACTTCATAAAGCAGGAACAGCACATGTCCTCCGTCCAGAGCAGGAATCGGAAGAATATTCATGAATGCCAAGGCCACCGACAAGAAGGCCGCTATGTTCCAGAAAGCTATCCAATCCCAGCTTTCCGGAAATATGCTTCCTATCGAGCCGAAGCCTCCTATGGAACTGGCACCTTCCTTTGTAAATACCATTTGGCATAGCTCACCAATCTTTCGGTTCCCAATTCTATTCCTCTCGGAATGGACTCAATCAATCCATATTTCTTTTCATCATATTTATAAAATGCCGCCGGATCAATTTCCAAACCCACACCCATTTTCGAATTGGCAGAGAGGACTACGCTCTTATTCAACGTGTCGGTCAACTCTCCGTTCTTGCGTACAACCGTAATGTTGACTGTTTTATTTTCATTACCTTGCAGTGTGGA
>JAFLTN010000304.1 GCA_022510445.1 Muribaculaceae bacterium
ATACAAGCAGGCAACAATACAGTCTTTCCTTCCGAAAGATTGGTTAGGACATTTCCGTTTCTCAACACACTTTCCCCTTCTATACACATCAGCACCGAGAAAGAATCAAAATCCAAGTCTAAATTCTTTCTACCTTTTATCTTCAATCGTCTGATGCAAAAATGTTCACATCCCACTACTTCACAGTCTTTTTTTCGAGGTGGGATAGAGGGATTTTTATAATTTTCATGAACCTTAAAATCGATTGCATCTTTTGCAAGATCAGTGTGTAATTCACGGGTATGACCTTTTGCATCTTTACGGTTATAATCGTAAATACGATAAGTGATATCACTTGATTCCTGAATTTCTGCGAGAAGATTTCCCGCTCCAATTGCATGTACCCTTCCTGCAGGTAGGAAGAATACATCTCCCGGGTTGGAATCGTGTACTGCCAAGGTGTCGGCAAAAGTATTTTCCGACACTTTTTTCAAATAATCCTCCTCCGTCATCTCCCTTGACAGTCCTGCATATATCTTTGCATTCTTTTCTGC
>JAFLTN010000305.1 GCA_022510445.1 Muribaculaceae bacterium
CAAAATCCAGAAGAAATCGTTGAATATATCCAAAGTCAGATAAATAGCGTCTTTTCGCAACCGCTAAAAGTTTCATAACTTTGTTGTCATCGTCTTTGCGCTTTGCCTCGGCAAGAAAACCTATATTATTCAACTTCTTATTTATAGAGCGGAGTTGTCAAATCGTAGTAACTAAATGGTAGGAACAAAAAATTCTGAGTATTTCTAAAAGTCTATTTCCTCAAAATTTTGTAATTTTGCAACGCGTTTCACAAAGAAGCGCTAATTTATGACTTTTAATGTAGCTATAAATATCGTCTATAATCTTGTTAATCCCTTCGTGATGAATTGGGGTTATCTTGAAAACTGGAAAAGCACCGCTTCACTGTAGGGGTATAATTTGCCATGACTTAATTGGCACAAATTAACCCTCGGTCAAATCTTTACCCATAGTTTATTTCCATCGGCGTAAAACCACTACGTCGATAGCTCAAAATTTCAATATTTTTATATGAACAATCGAAGATTGCTCACAGGATTGCTTGGCGTAATC
>JAFLTN010000306.1 GCA_022510445.1 Muribaculaceae bacterium
CACTCCGGCTCCCCCTTCTTCTCCGAGATAAATCTTATCACATCCTCGTTAAGCCCCGGAGCCACTATATCCGTGGCTATATCGCTCGTAAAGCCGTATTTATACTCACTTTGGGTAGCGTCTTGCAATATGCTTTCACTTTCAGATGACATCGCTTATTCTTTTTTTAATTAACAAAATTAACGCAAATACTGTTTCAAAATTTAATTTTTTCAAATTTTTTATTTACCTTTGCATCTGCAAACATGCAAACGATTGGCTTATGGTGTAATGGTAGCACTACAGATTTTGGTTCTGCCTGTCCAAGTTCGAATCTTGGTAAGCCAACAAAACCGAAGCAAATTCTCGCTTCGGTTTTTTATTTTTTCACAAAATAATGTAATTTTGCTTATTATTAATAGATACGCCGAGCCGGACGGCCCCAAAATGCCGACACCATTCATCCCGGCTCCATAAAAACAGTAAACCGTAAACTACTAACCAGATGGGAAGAGCGTTTGAATATCGCAAAGCAAGAAAACTTAAGAGATG
>JAFLTN010000307.1 GCA_022510445.1 Muribaculaceae bacterium
GTATCGCGAGGCTTACGGTATGTTCTGTTGCTCCGGGATATTGTTCAACCATGAATCTGAGCGAAGGGGAGAAACATTCGTAACTCGCAAAATAACTTTGGCGGCCGCAAGAATTGCCCAAGGAAAACAGGAAAAACTATATCTCGGCAACCTATCCTCTATGCGCGATTGGGGTTATGCTCCCGATTATGTGGAATGTATGTGGCTTATGCTTCAACAGGAGGAACCACAAGATTTTGTGATTGCAACCGGAGAACAACACTCTGTCCGGGAGTTCGCGACTCTCGCATTTGAAGCTGTCGGAATACCTTTGAGATGGGAAGGAACAGGGATTGATGAGAAGGGGATAGATACACGAAATGGTAAGGTTTTAGTGGAGGTGTCTCCCGATTTTTACCGTCCTACAGATGTTGTGAACCTATGGGGTGATCCGTCGAAAGCTAAAGCAGCGCTTGGGTGGAATCCGACTAAGACTACATTCCGGGAGCTTGTAGAAAAAATGGTGAAGTCGGATATGAAGAAGGTCGCGG
>JAFLTN010000308.1 GCA_022510445.1 Muribaculaceae bacterium
CTTCAGACTTTGCTTGTAAACATCATTGGTCTCGTCCGTGGTCTTTGCCATCATGGCAGCGAACTCTTTACCTTTCCTCTCATAATGCGATGTGACAAATGAGAATGAGATGTAAAATCCGCAAATCAGGATCAAAAAGACTGCAATGGTGCTGATAAACCCTTTGTTCTGCATGTTCTGATTTTTATTATTATTTATTTTTATTTTCTTCTGGTTGATTTCCACCGACCGAGACACACGTCAAGCCGCCCTTCCGGAGGAAAGCCTACTTTTCAGCTTGCAAATATACGGCTTTTTTTTGATGTTTTTGTAATTCTGAGTATAAAATTGCTATACTTTACCCTGATTTCTAAATAAATTTAGTTATTTTTGTTCTTGTTTTTAATAAAATGAGGTATAAGGTGCAAAATATTTGGGGCAGAATCGCTTTCTGCGGAATTGCTATGCTGGCTGTTGCGTGTGCCAACATCGGCAACCCTTCCGGAGGAGCCAGAGATGAGGATCCCCCTATCTTTGTGTCGTCGAATCCT
>JAFLTN010000309.1 GCA_022510445.1 Muribaculaceae bacterium
AAGCTAATGAATCTAATCCATATTTTTTACTTACTTCTATTCCAAAATATTTTCTGAAAGGTTTTTCCCCGGTTTAAAGAATTAGAAATTAATAAGATAACAATAATGACTTGAACTGAAAAAAGTTGACACTTTTGAGAATAAATCAAGAGAGTCAATGAAGACCATATTGAAAGTCAGATCCGAACAGGTTTTTGATCCGGAGACCGGGGATTACCGATGGGCAAGGAAGGAGTATGAAAAGTACCTCCTTGAGGAGGAAGACCGCCAACAGATAGTTATGGATATTCTTCAAGGGAAGACCAGGCCGGAAGAAGTCAAGGAGAAATATGATTTATCCAGTGTTCAGCTCATTTATGGCTGGATAGGTAAATACATAAGTGAGAACGAAGTGCTATCTTTGCAAGAAATAAATGAAGAAGAGATGGCACGCAAAAGTAAGGACGACCAGATCAAGGAACTCAAGGCGCAGCTCAAACAAGCAAGGAAAGAGCTGGATTATGAAAAGCTACGCGCCCATGCC
>JAFLTN010000031.1 GCA_022510445.1 Muribaculaceae bacterium
ATTGCTGTGGGTCTGTCATCCAAAATACTTCCTCACAATTTCAACGAAATAGCCGATGCCGCAATGGCCCATCTAAAGGGAGAACCATTTCAATTGCTCCCTGATTTCCAGACAGGGGGGCTTATGGATGCATCCAGATATAATGACGGTGCACGCGGAGGCAACATAAAAGTCAGGGCAAAAATTGAGAAAATAGACAATAAGACGCTTGCCATCACAGAGATTCCATTCGGAAAAACCACCTCTACCCTCATCACCTCCATTCTGTCAGCAATGGAGAAGGGAAAAATCAAGATAAGAAAGGTTGACGACAACACATCGGCAACAGCTCAGATACTGGTGCATCTGATTCCCGGCACATCGTCTGACAAAGCCATCGACGCGCTCTATGCATTCACTGACTGCGAGGTCAGCATATCTCCCAATTGTTGTGTAATTGTTGACAAAAAACCTCAATTCCTGTCGGTAAGCCAGCTGTTGAGATATTCTGTCGACCGGACACGCGACCTTCTGTTGAAGGAACTGGAAATAAAACTCACCGAGACTAAAGAGAGCCAGCTTTATCTTTCCCTTGAAAAGATCTTCATAACCGAAAGAATCTATAAAGATAAAGAGGTGGAGGAAGCCACCAATATGGAAGAGGCGATAGCGCATGTCGACAAGCGCCTTGAGCCATACAAACCCTCCTTCTTCCGGCAGATAACCGACGAAGACCTTATCAGGCTCTGGGAGATCAAGATGGGACGTATTCTGAAGTTCAATGCCGAAAAGGCCGACAAACGCATAGCCGAACTTCAGGGAGAAATCGAAAAACTCAACTTCAATATAGAGCATATCACCGATTATACCATCGGATGGTTCAAACATCTGAAGACAAAATACGGTGACAAATATCCACGTCGCACAATAATAAGAGGGTTTGATTCAATTGAGGCCGCAAAAGTTGCCGAAGCCAACAAAAAACTTTATTTCGACAAGAACGGAGGTTTCATCGGCACTTCGCTTAAAGACAACGAGCTGCTCTTTTCATGTTCAGATATAGACGATATCCTCATAATCTATAAAGACGGAACCTACAAGCTGGTTAAAGTTCAGGAAAAACTTTATGTCGGGAAGAAGATAATCCATATAGGGCTTTTCAAAAAAGGAGACAAACGGACAATCTATAATGTGATTTACCGGCATGGCAAAGGGGGCAATGTCGATGAAGACGGGAAGCCTCTTGGTTATGCCTATAAAAAACGGTTCTTCATAACGGGTCTTACCAGGGAAAAAGAATACAATCTGACTAAAGGAGCACCGGATTCACGTGTGGAATGGCTGTCATGCAATCCTAACGGGGAAGCCGAGACCGTAAAGGTGGAACTCAAGGATGAGCCGAATGAAACCGGTCGCAGGCCGCGGGCAAAAGAAGTGATAGTGGATTTTGCCGACCTTGACATCAAAGGGAAAGACTCATTGGGAAATCTTGTCACTAAATATCAGGTGAAAGATGTGAAACTCCTTGAGAAAGGTTCGAGCACCCTCGGAGGCAGGGAGGTCTGGTTCGATCGTGACGTCTTGCGCCTCAACTATGATGGAAGAGGAGAAAAACTTGGTGTGTTCCAGGGAGATGACCTGGTTCTTGTGATAACGAAAACCGGTGAATTTTATACAACTTCTTTCTCCGACACCAATCATTACGACGACAATATCCTTAAAATTGAAAAATTCGACCCCAATAAAGTCTGGACTCTTGCTCTACAAGATGCCTCACTCGGATTCCCTTATCTAAAAAGATTCGTTTTTGAAGCAAGTCAGAAACCTCAAAGATTTGTAGGGAATGATGACAATTCAAAGATCTTACTTCTCACCGACACTTATTATCCGCGTCTCGAAATCACTTTCGGAGGAGCCGATTCCGTGAGACCTGCAATCGAAATAGATGCCGAAGAATTTATCGGAGTGAAAGGATTCAAGGCAAAAGGGAAAAGAATCACCACATATATCTTAGGTGAAATAACCGAACTTGAGCCTTTAAGGTTTCCAGAGAAAGAAACAATCGAAATAAATGAGGAGGGGAATGAGGAAACTTCTGAAGAAGAAAAGGAAGAATCTTCTGCAGAAGAAACAGAGGATCACAAACCTAAAATAATTCAGGGAGACCTGTTTAGATTTGAAGATGAAGGATAGATTGTTAATTTTATTAATGTTTTTGTCGTGCACCTTCATCATTTCAAAAGGAGAGGAACTTACCGGGAATGAGAAGATGGATGGTATAGACAACTCCATGTCGCGTCCGGTTACAGGTGTCTATTCCTTTGAAATTGGAGGTACAAGTGTACTCGCCACATATCTTTCACCCCTTAAATACACCGGGAAGCGTTACTCGTTATCAGGCAACTGGAGCAAAGCGCTGCCCTTTAATCCCGAGCACGCCATAATGGAATTCAATGGTGCCGGGGAATTTTCAAGCTTGCTGAATCCTGCCCAGACAGCCCGGATGTTAGGTCTTCAGGCCTCATTTTCGTGGGGGATGGCATGGAGAAAAAAACTTTGCCATGGCTTTCAGATAACAGCCGGCGCGGCTGCAGGCATAGCGGGTGGTGCATATTATCTTGTGAGAAACGGCAACAACCCTGTTCAGGCAATGGCTGCTGTCTCGCTTGACCTTACCGCCTCAGTTTCCAAACCTTTCAAACTGGGAAAACTTCCAATACTTTTCTCAGATAAATTGCAGATTCCCTCACTGAGTGTCTTCTTCAATCCCGGTTATGGCGAAACATATTATGAAATCTATTTAGGCAACATGAAAGGTCTTGCCCATGCCGGTTGGTGGGGTAATAATTTCAGGTTAGACAATCTGCTTTCTTTCACACTGGATTTCGGACGGACCTCCATGTTGTTGGGTTACCGTTTCACAGCCTGCACACAGTGGGCCAACTGTCTTAACACTAAAATATTTTCAAATTCATTCGTAATAGGAGTAGTGCCCGGGGGCATCGGTCTAAAGAAGCAACCTCGCAGACTTCCCGAAGAAACAGTTTATGCAATCTATTAAACCTAACTTTTTAAAGTATCTGTTCATCCCTACGCTGCTGTTCACAGTAGCCGCGACTCTGACATCATGTCATGATGAGCCCGAATATAAAAATACTATCAAGGGAAACTTCGATGCATTGGTGGATATAATCGACACGCGCTACTGTTTTCTGGACGACAAAGACATAGACTGGAGATATTTAGCTCATCATTACCGGGGATTCATAACCCCGGAAACAACTGATATCGACCTTTTCTTTATTTGCTCGGCACTTCTTGACGAACTTAAAGACGGCCATGTGAACCTTACTTCACGTTTCGACACGAGCTATTATCGGGAATGGTGGACAGATTACCCGCAAGACTTCAATCTGAGGACGCTCGAGGAATATTATCTTAAATTCAACTGGCTGACTACAAACGGGATCATGTATACACGGCTACCGGGAGAGGTGGCCTATATGTATTATCCCTCCTTTTCATACACCATCAGCGAACTCTCACTTGACTATATTCTCGCCATCCTTTATAACAGCCGGGGTCTTATCATCGATATCCGGGATAACGGAGGGGGAGCTCTGACAAATATAAATACCCTTGTGGGCCGGTTTATCGACGAAGAGATCACCGGAGGTTATATCATGCATAAAACAGGCCCGGGCCATTCCGATTTTTCCGAACCCTATCCTATTACATACAAACCAGCTGATGAGGGAAGGATAAAATGGAACGGAGAGGTAGTGGTGCTGACCAACCGGTCATGCTTCTCGGCAGCCAATAACTTTGCATCGGTTATGAAAGAACTCCCTAATGTGAGGATTGTAGGAGCCAAAACAGGAGGGGGCGGGGGACTCCCTTTCTCTTCGGAACTTCCGATCGGATGGAGCATACGATTTTCAGCATGCCCGATCCTCAACTCCAAAGGAGAGATAATAGAAAACGGGATAGAACCGAGCGAGGGTTGTGAAGTGCATTCACCTGATGAAGAACTTGCAGAAGGAAGAGACGCGATCCTTGAATTCGCCATTGACCTGCTCAAAGACAATCCGCTCCCCTTCCCCGATGAAGATGAAGGGGAAGAGGAGCAGCCTCAATAATCTCCAAAGATATTTGAAAATAAATCCTCAGATACTCGGTTTACATAATTTTATTGCTGAGCATAAGAGAGTACTGTGGGACTTTCCACATCAACGCCATATTCATTTGCAAAACGCAAAATCGCTCTGGCAAGTTTTGGCTTAAGATCCTCAGGACAATACCTGAAATAAGCCTCGGCAGCCCTAACATGCGCAGCATCGGGCATAGGATATTCTCTTCTTTCCGGAAGACCGTATACGCTATCGGGAAGTTCCCTTCTCTCTTCGGTGTCTAATCTGTCGTTCATAATTTTATTTTTTAAGTGTTGAATAAACTGTTTTATATTTCAACAAACAGGATTGGCAGGCGGTTCATTGGCAGAAAAAATAGACAATGTACAAAACTACCGGATAGAGATCAAAAATTTCTTTAAATAGGTTTATATAAGCGATTTTATAATTAAATTTGCAGTTTGAAAGGGAATCCGGCCCAAAATAAGGATAATGTCCCTTGTAAGACTGATATGTATAGAGAAAACACATGCGGCGAACTTCGTCTTGAAGACGCCGGTAAAAAAGCGAAGATAGCCGGCTGGGTGCAGAAGAGCCGGAAAATGGGTGGCATGACATTTGTCGACATCCGTGACAGATATGGAGTGACTCAGGTTGTATTCAACTCAGCCGACAATGAAGAGCTTTTCAATGCAGCCAACTCACTGGGAAGAGAATTTGTGGTGCAAATCACAGGCAAAGTGGCTGAAAGAGAGAATAAGAACCCGAATATTCCCACAGGCGACATAGAACTTATAGCAGATTCCCTCAAGGTTCTTAACCGCAGCGACGTGCCTCCATTCACTATTGAAGACAATTCTGACGGAGGAGACGACCTGAGGATGAAATACAGATATCTTGACCTCCGACGTCCCGCTGTAAGAAAGAATCTGGAACTTCGCCACAAGATGGCGTTTGAAATAAGAAGATATCTCGATTCTAAGGGATTCCTTGAAATCGAGACGCCTATTCTTGTGAAATCAACCCCGGAAGGAGCAAGAGATTTCGTTGTTCCTTCAAGAATGAATCCGGGGGAATTTTATGCATTGCCCCAAAGTCCCCAGCTGTTCAAACAGCTTCTGATGGTGAGCGGATTCGACAGATATTTCCAGATAGCAAAATGTTTCCGCGATGAAGACCTCAGAGCCGACCGTCAGCCTGAATTCACCCAGATAGACTGCGAAATGAGTTTTGTGGAACAGGAAGACGTCATAGATATGTTTGAGGGTCTGGTGAAGCATATTTTTAAGTATGTAAAAGGTATAGACTTCACCGAACCGTTACCTCGTCTCACCTGGAAAGAGGCAATGGAACGTTACGGCAGTGACAAGCCGGATATCCGCTTCGGAATGGAATTCACAGATCTGACCGACCTTGCCAAAGGAAAAGGATTCGCTGTTACAGATGATGCCGAGCTAACCGTGGGCATCAATGTTCCCGGATGCGCCGGATATTCCCGTAAGCAGATCGACGAACTTACAGAATTTGTAAAACGGCCGCAAGTAGGAGCCAAAGGTCTTATGTGGATAAAACTGGAATCAGACGGTTCCATCAAGAGTTCCATTGGAAAATTCTTCAGCGAAGAAGAGTTAAAGAAATGGTCGGAAAGAATGGGAGCCAAACCGGGCGACCTTATGCTTGTGATGAGCGGAGATGCCATGAAAACGCGCAAACAGCTATGCGAGCTGCGTCTTGAAATGGGTAACCGTCTCGGATTGCGTGACAGAAATGTATTCGCTCCGTTATGGGTGATCGATTTCCCGCTGTTTGAATGGGATGAAGAAACTCAGAGATATTATGCAATGCATCATCCCTTTACTTCCCCAAATCCTGAAGATATCGACAAATTAAGGACCGACACCGGAAACGTAAGGGCTACGGCTTACGATATCGTGGTAAACGGCAATGAATTGGGCGGAGGCTCAATAAGGATTCATGAACCCGGGCTTCAGAATGAAATGTTTGAACTCTTAGGATTCACACCGGAAAAGGCCAAGGAACAATTCGGCTTCCTGATGGATGCATTCCGTTACGGAGCACCACCTCACGGTGGTCTGGCTTTAGGATTCGACAGGTTTGTTTCGATCCTGGCAGGTCTCGATTCCATCAGAGACGTGATAGCTTTCCCGAAAAACAATTCCGGAAGAGACGTCATGAACGAATCGCCGTCGCCTCTTGATCCGGCACAGTTGGAGGAACTGAACCTTGAAATTAAGCCTATTGCACAAAAATGACAAAAGTTAGGGATATTGCATCAGCCATAGAGGAGTTTGCACCCCGTCACCTTCAGGAATCCTACGACAATGCAGGTCTGCAAGTGGGGGATCCGGATGCAGAGGTTTCCGGAGTTCTTCTATGCCTTGATGTAACAGAGGAAATACTGGCAGAGGCTCTGACAAGGGAATGTAACCTCATAGTCAGTCACCATCCATTGATTTTTCATGGACTTAAAGACCTTACCGGCTCGAATCCCACCCAACGCATAGTCATAGAAGCCATAAAGAAAGGACTGTCGATCTATTCGGCCCACACCAATCTTGATTCAACATGGGATGGTGTGAGCCATGAGATGGCAAGAAGGCTAAATATCACTGAAATCACAGTTCTGGAACCACAGCCGGGAGACTTGAAGGCCGGTCTGGGAGTAGTCGGCAACATCACCCCCACCCCTAAGATCGAGTTCCTGAGAAAGATAAAAGACACATTTAATGTGCAGGCATTACGTTATTCCTCACAAAGCAGTGCTCTTGTGATCAGAAGAGTGGCTCTTTGCGGGGGGTCCGGCGCTTCATTGATTGAGGCAGCGGTGGCCCGAAAAGCTGACATTTATATCACCGGCGACGTAAAATATCATGATTTCACATCTTTCGGACATGAAATAATTATAGCCGACATAGGCCACTATGAAAGTGAACTCTGCTCCCGCGAGATACTTTTCAGAATAATTCACGGTTCATATCCTGAATTGGAAACATATTTTTCAGACACAGAAATCAACCCGATTAAAATACTCTAATATAAAGCCTATGGCAACTGAAAAAAAGAATGACATAGAACGCAGCGTTGAGGAACGCCTGCAGAACCTTTTCCAGCTGCAGACCTACCTGTCGGAAATTGACCGTATAAAGATTTTACGAGGTGAACTTCCCAACGAGGTAAAAGACCTGGAAGATGAAATTGTCAGGTATGAGACACGCATCCAGAAATATAAGGATGAAATTGCCGGACTGAAAGCTTTCATCAACCAGAAGAACGGTGAAATCGCGGAAAGAAAGTCTAAGATCGAGAAATATGAAGAGCAGATTAACAATGTGAGAAACAACAGGGAATTTGCTTTTCTGGAGAAAGAAAAGGAATTTGAAGGTCTCGAAATAGAACTTGCCGAGAAAAATATCAATGAAGCAACGGAGAAACAGGCATTGAAGAGCAAAGAGGTTGAGAAGGCCACTGAAGACTTGAACGATAACCTTCATATTCTTGAAGAAAAGAAATCAGAACTTGAGGCAATAGTTTCAGAAACCAGAATCGAGGAGGAGAATATCCGCGGGAAGGTGAAGGAACTGGAACAGAAAATTGACGATTACACATTGGCAGCCTTCAAAAGAATCAGAAAGAATGCAAGGAACGGTCTGGCTATTGTCACCGTCCAGAGGGATGCCTGCGGCGGCTGTTTCAACAGAATTCCACCCCAGCGTCAGCTTGAAATCAAGATGCACCGTAAAGTGATTGTGTGTGAGTATTGCGGACGCATTATGGTTGACGGAAACCTTGTCGGTCTCGGAACTGAACAACCTAAAGAAGCTGCACCGGCAAAACCTAAAAGGAAATCGACAAAAGCAGCCAAAGAACCTGTAGCTCCAGCTACTCCTGACGCTGAATAAATTTGTAATTATAAATCAGAAGCAAAAGCCCCCCGATCACCTTACTCCGATAAACCGGTGGGTCTGAAGAGATAATCGCCAGCGCGGATCGGCCAGAACGGCCGAAACCGTGTCGGCGATATTCTTTTTATATTGCTTCTCATCATCCACAAAGCATGGCTGAAGAAGCATCACCGTAGATTCGCCGACACATCTCAATCCGAAATATGGGTCTAAAGGCTGTCCGGTGAAGACTACTTTGAGCTCATCGGCGTGATCAACCTTCAGCTCGGTGTCTCCAGACACAGACATGCCGGATTTCGGAGACACCGTGACCCAATCTATGCCGTCGGGAAGTTTTCTTGTGCCGTTAGTTTCAATGGCTACACGACGGCCTGTCGATTTCTTAAGCCCTTTAATAAAATCCTCATCTATAAACAGAGAGGGTTCTCCGCCTGTCAGAACTGTCTGAGCAGCCTTAAATTGATTTACAATCTCAAAAATTTCGACATCAGTCATCATGATCCCCTCATTATGAATGGTGTCGCAGAAGCCGCATTTTAAGTTGCACCCGGAAAACCGTATAAACACAGAAGGGACACCCGCATGGCATCCCTCTCCCTGTATGGAATAAAAAATTTCATTAATCTTTCTCATAAGCCGCCGAATTCCCTTCACTCTCCTGAACCTCGCAACGCCAGCAGTTGGGAACGTTATCCACAATCCACCGGGCGATATTTTCGGCTGTAGGATTAAATTCCAACCTTTCATTGATAAGGGAATGGTCAAGTTTATCCTTCACAATCTTCTTGATTAAAGAAAAATCAGTAACCATTCCGTTCCCATTCAACTCTTTTGCCCTACATTCAATGGTTATGACCCAGTTATGCCCGTGAATATGAGTGCATTTGCTTTCATAATCGAGCTGAAGCCGGTGAGCGGCACTTATTTCCAGTCTTTTCTTAACGTAATACATTTTCTAATCTTCATAAAGAGTTGGATCCTCTATTCCGGCAAATGCGAGCGCTTCCTTTCGTTCAGTGCAGGTGGCACAACTACCGCAATGTTTCTCACCTCCGCAATAACAGGAATATGTCATTGAATAATCGATACCGAGTTTCTTGCCGATTTTTGCAATTTCCCCTTTCGAGAGATGGGTAAATGGCGCGATTAGAGTGATCTCTTCATAGGTTCCCGCTTTCATTGCATCACTCATTGCAGTCACAAATTGCGGTCGACAGTCGGGATAAATTGCATGGTCGCCTCCATGATTTGCCATCATGACATGTTTAAGCCCGCGGGATTCAGCGAGCCCGCATGCCACAGACAACATGATACCGTTTCGGAAGGGCACAACTGTAGATTTCATGTTGCTGTCGTCATAACTTCCCCTGGGGATATTGCCGGCCCCTTCAAGGAGGGAGCTATGGAAATATCTGCCCATAAAATCAAGTGGAATCACAATATGTCCGATTCCGAGTTGGCGACATTGCCAGACGGCACATTCAATCTCCCGCTTATTATGATTGGAACCGTAGTCAAAACTGACGGCAAGCGCTATTCTTTCCTTTAGATAATGCAGGAGAGTGACGCTGTCCATCCCTCCGGAGAGAATTATAACCGAATCTTTCTGCATGGTTCTAATTTTTTTTACCGGGAAGAAAATTAAATGCTTCCAGTTTTCTCTGACGGCAGATATCCTGATGGTCTTCATCGGCCATATTTGCAAACGGATGAATCGAGATTCCTCCGCGAGGCATAAACAAGCCTCTGACTTCCAAATATTTAGGATTCATCAGTTTCCAGAGGTCCTTCATGATTATATTGACACAATCCTCATGAAAATCTCCATGATTACGAAAGCTGAAGAGATAAAGTTTCAGGCTCTTGCTTTCCACCATCCTTGAACGAGGGATATAAGAAATAATTATATGACCGAAATCAGGCTGACCGGTCTTGGGACATAAAGTTGTGAATTCCGGACAGTCGAAAGTAACGACATATTCATTATCCGGATGCTTGTTTTCAAAAGTTTCAAGCAGCCCGGGATCATAATCGGTGGGGTAAACCGTTCCCCGGTTACCCAGGAGGGTCACTCCCTCAAGTTCTTGATCGTTTCTCATAAAAACCGGCCGAAATAAATGAGTCGGCATCTACAAAATTACAAAAATTTCATATTAATTGCAATCAGAAGGGTGTAAGGGGCTAAATATGAAACATTCAAATAAGTTTTTCTTCATTATAAGCGATTCTATTATAAATTTTAGTTAACTTTACACTTTGAAATGCCCTTATGTAATTTCAACAAGAGAGAAACACTATAAAACCCAAACATACAACTAAACTTATGAAGAAATCAGTTCTTTTTTTAGCAATGGGAGTTGCCTTAATCGGCACTACCGGTTGTAACAAGAAATTAGGCGCATTTGAAAGCTCCTATTTCAACACCAACCCCACTCCGATCGAGACAGTAGGAGAAAATGTTCCCGCCACTATCACAGGTAATATTCCTGCAAAGTTCATGCGCAAGAATGCGAAGGTAACCGCAACTCCGGTTCTTTCTTACATGGGCGGCGAAACAAGCGGCACTCCTGTCATCATCCAGGGTGAGAACGTAAGAGCCAACGGCCAGGTTGTCAGCTATAACAACGGAGGTTCAGTTCAGATTCCTTTTAACACCAAATACAGCCCGGAAATGGCTGAATCAGATCTTTATCTTGACTTCCAGGTTGACCAGAACGGCAAATTATACGGTCTTCCTCGTGTAAAGGTCGGATATGGCATCATCGCTACCTCAACCTTGGCATCAGCAGAAACAATTCACCCGGCCATCACAGCTGATGAATTCCAGAGAATCATCAATGAGAAATACAATGCCGAGATCATGTTCCTTATCAACCAGGCCATCATCCGCAAAGACCAGATCAATGCAGCTGACTATGTCGACCTCAACAAACGTCTTGAGGAAGCCAATGCAGCAGCCAACCAGGAAATTGCCGGCATCAACATCTTCTCAACTGCATCTCCCGACGGTACACTCGCTTTCAACACCGCTCTTGCAGAAAAACGTGAGGCTGTCACTACAACTTTCATGGAAAACCAGTTGAAGAAAGACAACATCACCAACTTCGGTGAAATCACTTCTTCATTTACTCCGGAAGACTGGGAAGGTTTCCAGAAGCTCGTAGAAAAGAGCAACATCCAGGATAAAGACCTTATCCTTGCAGTTCTTAAGATGTATAAGGATCCTAACCAGAGAGAACAGGAAATCCGCAACATGAGCAGCGTATTCGATGAACTCGCTGTTGAGATTCTTCCGAAACTCCGTTTCTCAAAGATCGAGGCATCAATCAATATCATCGGCAAGAGCGACGAAGAAATGAACCAGCTCTTCAATACAGATCCTTCAAAACTTTCTGAAGAAGAGATTCTTTACACCGCCACTCTGACAAACGACAATGCCCGCAAGATGGCTATCTATAAGAAAGCTACAGAACTCTATCCCAACAGCTACAGAGCTTACAACAACCTTGGTATGACCCAGTATATCGCCGGTGACTACACTGCTGCAAAGAGCAATTTCGAAAAGGCTCACAAGATTGCACCTTCTTCTAAAGAAGTTGACATGAACCTTGGTCTTATCGAACTCCTTAACGGCAACTACAGCAAGGCTAATGAATATATCGGTGCAGCAGCAGGCGTTCCTGAAGCTAACGATGCTCTCGGTGTATACTACCTCACTCAGGGTGAAGTTACTAAAGCCAACACTGCATTTGGCAGCGCCAAGACAAACAATGCAGCTCTTGCAAAGATCCTTTCAAAGGATTATTCAGCTGCTCAGTCAATTCTTTCAGCAGTTCCGCAGCCCGATGCAACTACCTACTACCTGGCTGCTATCGTAGGTGCACGCACTAATAATGAAGGCGCTGTTATCAGCAACCTTAAGAAAGCAATCGCCCTCAACCCGGCAATGCTCAAACAGGCTCAGACTGACCTTGAATTCTCAAAATACAACCTCAGCAGCCTCTAATTCACAGAAAAAGTTTAATCTTAATAGAACGGGGTGTGACTAAGTCACACCCCGTTTCTTTATAAGCAGTATTATTAAAAAGTTATAAAGGATTGTTTTGGAGAACAGCGATTATCATGTCTCCTGCCAGAGATACAGACGGTCGGAAGGTCGAATTTTTTCCGGCACAGGCATAGAGAAAAGGTCACCCTTTTTAACTTCCGGCACCGGAGCCAGATCAAGGCGTAGTTCTTCAGCCTTAAAAATTAAAGCACCAGTAGTAGGTCCGGTAATAATAACCTCGTCACCGACCTTCAGTGATGAAGATTCCATCCTGAACTCTCCCACTCCCAGTTTAGAAAAATACCGGATTACTTTGGCAATATATAATTTGGTCCGGGTGGCTGACGATCCGTATTTTTTACTCCATTCTCCGAGACGCTGTCCTAAATAATAGCCATCCCAGAAACCGCGGTTGAAAACTTTAGTGAGACGTTCGTCCCATCCTTTTACAAGTTCCTCGGAAAATGATCCGTTACAGATAGATTCAATGGCTTCGGAATAGCATCTTACGGTTTCATAAACATATTCCGGTCCGCGCGCACGTCCCTCAATCTTAAAGACAGTTACCCCCGCTTCAATCATTCTGTCGAGGAAATGGATTGTCTTCAGGTCTTTGGGCGACATTATAAACTTGTTGTCTACGACAAGCTCTTCATCAGTTTCCATATCCGTGACCCTGTAAGAACGCCTGCAAATCTGGTTGCATGCACCACGATTAGCACTTGAATTCATTTCATGGAGGCTCATGTAGCATTTACCGCTCACAGCCATGCAAAGGGCGCCGTGGCAAAACATTTCAAGACGCACAAGGTCGCCATGAGGTCCGGTTATCTTTTCTCTTATTATTTCTTCATGAATCTGCCTTACCTGATCGAGATTCAGCTCGCGGGCCAGAACCATCACATCGGCATATCTGCTATAAAATTTCAGAGCTTCAATATTGGAAATATTAACCTGGGTGGAGATATGTACTTCAAGGCCAATGGAACGCGCATATTCTATAGTCGCTATATCAGAAGCTATGATGGCAGAAATGCCTGCTTTCAGAGCGGCTTCAAGAATTGAATGCATATAAGGGATATCTTCATTGTAAACAATTGTGTTTACAGTGAGATAAGTCTTGACATTCTTTGCATTGCATTGGGCTGTAATATCAGCCAGATCATCAAGATTGAAATTTGAACTTGACCGGCTTCTCATATTCAGGCCTTCAATGCCGAAATAAATAGCATCAGCCCCTGCTGAAAGGGCCGCGGCTAACGACTCTCTGCTACCTACAGGAGCCATTATCTCAAAATCAGAACGTTTCATTTTGCAATATAATAAGTGACCGCACCGAAAGTAAGATCTTTCCATTCCACAGAGCTGAATCCCGCCGCTCTGAGGAGGGCTGCCATATCTTCTCTTTGCGGAGATGCAGCAATGCTTTCAGGCAGATATGAGTATGCTCTGCTGTCGCCGCTGACAAGACGTCCGATGAAAGGGATTATCTTGCGGGAATATAATTTGTAGGCCGGAGCGGTAAGGAAACCCTGAGGAGTGGAAAGTTCGATGATACATAGTACCCCTCCGGGAGCCAAAACTCTTTTCATTTCTTCAAGGCCCTGACGAAGACGGGAAAAATTCCTGACCCCGTAAGCCACTGTGATCAGAGAGAACTGACGGTCGTGGAAAGGAAGTGAAAGGCAATCGGCTTTCCCGAAAGCCAGCAGTTTTCTGTCATCCTCAGGAAGCTCAAGCAGTTTTTTCCTCGCGATATCCAGCATGCCCTCTGAGATATCAATCCCGGTAATCAGAGCCTGAGGGAGTAATGAATGTAGTTTAAAAGCTACATCACCAGTGCCCGTGGCAACGTCGAGAATATTAAAGCTACCGGTCTTATAGCCATCCAATGAATTAATGGCAGCTTTCAGAGCTTTGTTTCGCCAACTGCGATGAAGCCCCATTGTCATGGCTGAATTCATGAAATCGTAGGCAGGTGCGATGGAGTCGAACATCTCTTCCACCTGCCCCCCCTTCTCTTCATTGTCACGATAGGGGTTTATTTGCTCTACATTCATTACAAATTTTTGTAATAGGCGCGACGACGACGATGCTGACGGTTTTTAAAATAATCCCATTGGCCTTGCACCTTGTTATTGGTCTCGAGCTCAAGATTAGACTCGGCAAACTTATAACCGTATTTAATATAATAAGGGATAAGATCCTGAAATAACAATGCGTTAACCCCCTTGTTCTGATATTCCGGCTTCACCGCCACCAAAAGAAGGTCAACCCTGTCATTCTTTCCTTTAAGGCCTTTTAAAAGATGATACCATCCGAAAGGAAAATATTTCCCCTGACTTTTCTGAAGGGCCCGGCTCATTGATGGCATCGAGATTCCTATACCCACAAGGTTATTGTCTTTATCCATGATAGCGGTAAGGAGATCCAGATTCAGCAGCCCAAGATAAACATTGATATAGTATTCAATCTGACGTTCGGTAAGGCGTGAGTACTCATACAGACCGTCGTAAGCCTCATTAATAAGATGGAAGAGAGGATAACCGATTTCAGCCTTAGCCTTTTTACGATCGTTATATTTTGCGACTCTCAAGCCATATTTCTTCTTTACAATCTCAGCAATCCTGTCATACTTATCCGGTATGGAATCAGGGACTTCCATGAGGAATTCCACCCAGTCAGCTTCCTTGTCATATCCGAGCCTCTTCATATGCTCCTGATAATAGGGATAATTATAGATGGTTGCCATGGTTCCCAGTTCCTCAAAACCCTCTATAAGCATCCCCTCATGATCCATGTCGGTGAAGCCCATGGGCCCGATTATCTTGTTCATTCCTTTTTCCCGTGCCCAGTCTTCCACAGCTTTCATCAGGGCGTCGACCACTTCACTATCGTCGATGAAATCTATGAAGCCGAACCTTGCAGTGGCTCTGCCATGCTTTTCATTTACCTGTCGGTTTATAATGCCGGCTATCCTACCCACCGGTCTGCCATCCCGATAAGCCATATAATAGACCGCATCGCAGAAATCAAAGGCCGGATTTTTTTGAGGGGAGAGTGTGGCCACATCATCAGAAACCAATGGAGGGACGAAATATGGATTACCTTTATACAGGTCTGTCTGAAATCGGGTAAATTTCTTTAGATTGGCTTTTGTTGGTTCTAATTTTTTAATTTCTACCATAGGGAACGGTCTGATTAATAATGAGGAAAGAGTTTAGAGTGTGAGCCATACAAGAATAAATGCCATTATGGCTATGAATATGCAAAGGAACACATAAAGCTGGCTTGAGCTTCTACGTTCCATATCGAGCTGAAGATCGGCGACAGTGCGGTAAGGGCAGTCATCAGAAGCGCATTTTTTGGCTATCCTTCTTAATTTAGGAAGGTTTGCGGGAAGATTATCGAGCACCTCGTTGACTATTTTTCCGTAAGCGGCTATATCCTTTCTTGTATCCTGTTCGGAAAGCAGGTCAGTCTGGTCATAGCCCACATTAGTCAGTTTCAGATTTTCGTTATATTCCGTGAAAATAATCGTGTCGGGAGTGATCGGCACATGTTGCACATGGTTTTCCTGAATATACTCCATTGCATCGAGAAGCTGGGTTTCAAGTCGATGCACAATTTTGGGAGTCAGTCTTTTTTCATCAATAAGCCTCCGCAGGGAATATCCGTAAGCGTCGTCGGTTATTATGGCTTTCCCCACACCCGGAACAATTTCAAAATCATTGACCATGACAATATTCGGGTGGGCCAGGTTATACCTCACATCGAATTCCTTGCTGAGCTTTGCCTGATACTCCGGATTGTCAGCAAATTCCGGTTTAAGAGCCTTGAGCATCACCCATTTGCCATGTTTCTTTACAGTATAGACGTTGCAATACTCCTCCTCCCACTCCGGGAGCAGCCAAAGTTCCGACCATTTTCCTGAAGGATCATCAATCGGAATCTGTTTTTCATTTATTCCCACGTATCGGGAAGGGGAAGTTTTATCCATATTTAGAAGAGATGTCAGTCAATAATATCGAAACCGGTGTATTTTCTCAGACACTCGGGTATTATTATACCATCCGGGGTCTGGTTGTTTTCGAGAAGGGCTGCCACTATTCTCGGGAGAGCAAGAGCGGAACCGTTAAGAGTGTGACAAAGTTTAATCTTTTTATCAATGTCGCGATACCTGCATTTAAGACGGTTGGCCTGATAGGTTTCAAAATTGGAGACAGAAGAGACTTCAAGCCAACGCTGCTGAGCCGCGCTCCAGACTTCAAAGTCGAATGTAATCGCAGAGGTAAACGACATATCGCCGCCACAAAGTCTCAGGATTCTCCAGGGAAGACCCAAATTATCGAGCAGCGACTGCACGTGGTCTTTCATTTCCTCAAGAGCTGCATAAGAATCCTCCGGTTTTTCTATTCTGACAATCTCCACTTTGTCAAACTGATGGAGACGATTAAGTCCTCTCACATCCTTTCCATAGCTGCCTGCCTCCCTACGCCAGCAAGGCGAATAGGCACAGTTCTTTTTAGGGAGCTCGTCAACCGGAATAATGACATCACGATAGATATTTGTCACAGGCACTTCAGCTGTCGGGATGAGATATAGATCATCCGCCGTGACATGATACATCTGCCCTTCCTTATCGGGCAACTGTCCGGTGCCATATCCTGAGGCGCTGTTTACAACAAATGGAGGTTCCACTTCAGTGTAGCCGGCTTTCCATCCGCTATCGAGGAAAAATTGTATCAGGGCCCGCTGAAGCCTTGCTCCTCTTCCAATATAGAAGGGGAAACCGGCTCCGGTGACTTTCACTCCGAGTTCAAAATCAATAAGGTTATATTTTTTTGCAAGCTCCCAGTGAGGCAACGCATCTGCCGGGAGTTGAGGCATCGGTCCTCCGGTTTTTTCAACTATATTATCTTCAGCCGTCTTGCCTTCTGGCACCGCTTCACAAGGAAGATTGGGGACCGTGAGAAGCAAATCGCGCATCTCGACCTCACTCTTCTCAAGATCATCCTGAAGGAGACGGGTGGATTCCTTGATTTCCGCCACTCGTTCTTTAGCCCGTTCGGCTTCTTCCTTCTTTCCCTCTTTCATCAAGGCTCCGATAGAAGCCGCCAGTTTCTTTAGCTCGGCAGCATCAGAGTCACATTTCTGTTGCAATCTCCTTCTTTCGGCATCAATTGCAAGGATATCATTGATAATCTTCTCACCGTCGAAACCTTTAACGGCAAGACGCCTGATCACATATTGGGGATCAGCCTTTATGGTCTGAAGAGTTAACATTCAAAACTTATGTTAATAATTTCTGTGTATAAATTCTTAATAACATCCCGCCGGGCCTGCGGCTTCACATCATCCTGCGAACTACGCCGGAAGGAGTTCTTTCACTTTAGCCTGTATTGCCTTTCCTTCGGCACGACCGGCCAGTCTCTTTGTGGCGACTCCCATCACCTTGCCCATCTCTTTTGCACTTGTGGCCCCCACTTCGGCTATGATAGCCTTAAGCTCTGCTTCAAGCTCTTCAGGCGAAAGCTGCTTCGGAAGATATTCCTCTATTACAGCTGCTTCAGCCAGCTCGTTTTCCGCAAGTTCGGGACGATTATTCTCTTCATAAATACGTGCGCTTTCCTTACGCTGTTTAGCCATCTTTACCAGAATTTTCATGGCATTGTCGTCAGAAAGCTCTCCGTTAGCTCCCTTAGCTGTCTTAGCTTCGAGAAATTCCTTCTTTATACCGCGCAGAGCCTCTAATCTCACTTTCTCGCGGGCGAGCATTGCTTTCTTTATATCTTCGCTGATGCGATCAAACAGATTCATTGTTAACGATGGTTTATGGTTCTTAAATGATATTGTTATTAACTTGCAAAAATACAATAAAAAAGCGGTAATGTGAAAAATATCCTTAATTTTGCATTAAAATCCACCTAAATTGAGCCAGCCCGTACTAATAATCCTGATAATCGGTCTATATTTTATGGCGTTGCTTTTAGTGTCGCATCTGACCTCAAAAGGAGCAACCAATTCCACCTATTTCACCGGCAACAGAAATATGGCATGGCCGATAGTGGCTCTTGCCATGATCACTGCGCCTATCTCCGGTGTCACATTCATTTCGGTGCCCGGTATGGTAATCGGGAAAAGCTACAGCTATCTGCAGATGTGTCTCGGTTTTGTGGTCGGCTATTTTCTTATCGGCTGGGTACTTGTTCCCCTTTTTTACAAGCACAATATTATATCCATATACAGCTATCTTGAAAACAGGTTCGGGCGACCGGCCTATAAAACAGGCACCTGGTTGTTTCTGATTTCAGAAGTCCTTGGCATCGGAGTTAGATTCCTTGTGGTGTGCATTGTCTTGCAGGTGCTTGTATTCGAACCTCTGGGACTTCCTTTTGCAATCAATGTCTCGCTTACGATGTTTCTGATTTGGCTATACACTGCAAAGGGTGGAGTGAAGGCAGTGATTTGGTCAGACACCGTAAAAAGTATTTGTCTGATAACTTCCGTTGTGATCTGTTTCGGCTATATTTCAAATAAGCTTGGGTTTTCTTTTAAAGATTTACCGGGAGAAATTATGGGCCATTCGAGCTCGAGAGTCTTTTTTTTCGACAATTTCATGGAGAGCTCCTATTTCTGGAAACAGTTTCTGACCGGAGTCTTTATAGTTGTTGCCATGACCGGTCTTGATCAGGACATGATGCAGAGAATTCTTGCATGCAAGGATTATAAAAGTTCGAGAAAGAACTTAGCTGTGAGCGGCATAATGCAATTTATTGTAATCTCCATGTTTCTTGCGCTGGGAACCGTGATGGCTATTTATATGGAGCGGCACAACATTCCGGTACCGGAAAAAAGTGACGAGATTTTTGCCACAGTGGCCTATCATGAAGAGATGCCTCTCATAGTAAGCGTGCTGTTTATATTAGGGCTGGTTTCCGCCTCTTATTCTTCAGTCGGATCTGCTCTCACATCCCTCACAACCTCTTTTACGGTGGATATTCTTGAAGGGACAAAGAAATATGAAGAGAAAGAACTGAAAAGAAAACGAAAATTTGTGCACGCAGGAATGGCCATTGTGATGGCGGCAGTTATTCTACTTTGCTATTACCTCAGCGAACAAGATGCCATCACGGCATTATTTACCCTGGCTTCCTATACCTACGGGCCTATATTGGGTCTTTTTGCATTCGGTTTGTTCACAAAGAGGAGAGTTAATGTCAGGAGAGTGGCATTTATTTGCATACTTTCCCCCGTTCTGTCATGGATCATAGGATGGACGGCCAAAACCTATCTTGACTATCAGACAGGGTATGAATTATTCCTGCTCAACGCTTTGATTACTTTCACCGGTTTGAGTCTTCTTCCGGGCCGATCTGAAAATTATGAAGAATCTCCTATAAATGAAGCAGTTTCCCTATAATTTGTTGTCACTTTTATTTTTCACGATAATGACCGGGCATGTTCTTGCCGCATCCGGGCTCCCGGAGTTGAGAACCGGTGATCTGATTTTTCAGGTAGAAGGGAAATCTGATTTCTCAAATGCCATAACAGCGGCCACCGCGGTTGAGGATTCTTTGAAATTTATACATGTTGGCATTATAGAAAAAAAAGGAAACGGAAACATTGATGTCATAGAGGCCTCTCCGGAAGAGGGAGTAAGGATTGTTACCCTTGATAAATTCCTGAATGATGCCACCAGAATCAATGGAAACCCGGGAGCGGTGGTGAAACGTCTTTCCGTTGAATTTTCTGTTGAAACCGCAATTTCTAATGCCTTGCAACACATAGGTGAACCTTATGACTGGTGGTATCTCCCCGATAATGGGAAAATGTATTGCTCGGAACTCATATATGAGTCTTACATGACAAAAAACGGGGAACGAATATTCCATTCGCGCCCCATGAATTTCAGGGCTCCCGACGGCACGATGCCGGAATTCTGGATAAATCTGTTTGAAAAACTTGGCACTGAAGTTCCGGAGGGTATTGATGGCACAAATCCTTCCGATCTTTCAAAAGAACCCGTTCTGATCGAGGTTTGCCGTTTCTTCTAAGACCTTAAACTTCAGCCCGTCAGTGTGACAGTCGCACGTGGACGAAGCTCACGAAAAGTCACCCATGGCAAGGTAATTTACTGTCCTAATAAAACATAATAAATTTTATAAATGTTAAAAACGGTAATTACATATGTTAAAACCTGAGTAATTTTGCCGTAAAGATTCCACTTTCTTTGAATTATGAACAACTTTATCGGTTTTTACAGGTATTTAATTGCCCTTTTCTTAATATCTTGCCCATCAGTCTTAAAAGCTGAATATTCAGTTTCCGGAACCGTTATTTCTGCTGTTGACGGTGAAACTTGTCCGGGAGCAGCTTATAAAATTTTCCATAGTAACGACACGATATATCCCGTGGCTTTCAATGTAACAGACATTGACGGCAAATTCGACCAAAAACTTGAAGAGCCTGGAGATTACGTCTTATCACTGCAATATGTAGGGCTAAAAGACCGTAAAATTGATTTCCGGATTACAGAATCTGATCCCAAAACAGACCTGGGAGATATCTTTCTGGCACAAGACGGTGAGACTCTGAATGAAGTTGTGGTGACAGCAAGGAAGAAGCTGGTGCAGAGCGACGGCGCGACTCTCACCTATAATGTAGAGGAAGATCCGGAAGCCAATATCAACAACACAATTGAAATGTTGAGAAAGGTTCCCATGGTAACCGTGGATGCCGACGACAACATAAAGATCAACGGGGATTCTAATTTCAAGATACTGATAAACGGGAAGGAAGATCCTATGCTTTCGGGAGATGTAAAGACAATCTTGAAATCAATGCCCGCAGCCACAATCAAGAAGATTGAGGTGATTACAGAACCGGGAGCTAAATATGATGCAGAGGGAACCGGTGGAATCCTGAATATTATAACGACAGGCAAACAGTCGCTCGACGGTTATCTGGCCAATATCTCCGCCAGGGTTTCCAACAATAATTTCGGCGGATCATTCTATGGCCGTGGAAAAATCAATAAAGTCACCTCGAGCGCTAATGTGAATTATTCAAATTCAATCGACCAGGGATACACCACCACCGGCACTTCAATGCTTGAAAATCTCACTGATGATATCAACCGTTATCAGCTGTCAGATTCAAGAATGAAAAACAATTTCAATTATATTGGTGCAAATCTGAGTATGTCGTGGGAACCCGACACTTTAAATCTTTTCACCATTCAAGGAAACATAGGGAAAACCGGATTCCATCAGATCTCTCATGAAAATGTCTCCATGAAAACTATTGATAATCTGGAGGTGTGGGGGTTAAACAGGGATAACAATTCCGACCACAAGAATCTTTGGGTCGGGGCCAATGCATCTTTCCAGCATACTTTCCATAGAATGGGCCATTATCTTGTAGGATCTTATATATTCGGTTATGGGGAAAATAATTCAGACCAGACCACCCATACTTTCAACGACGACGGATATTCCGACGATTATCCCTGGCGACTGCAGCAGTCTAATGGGGATGACTACCGACATACCTTACAGGTGGATTATGTAAACCCGTTGTCACAGACAAGTAAAATCGAAGCCGGAATCAAAGGGAACTGGAGAAGAAACGGCAGTAACGATTCTCCCTCCTACGGGCAATCTCTTTCTGAAATGAAGGTTAATGAATCTGAAAGGATTGAAGTTTCACAATTCCAGGACATTCTCGCAGCCTATGCCTCCTATACAGGAAATTTTGGAAAATGGAACATGAGGGCCGGACTGAGATATGAATATACCAGAATGGGCCTTGACTATAAATTAGGCGAATATCCTGATTTTTCCTCAAAGCTGAATGATGTGGTGCCGAATCTGGCTGTAAGCTATAGGATTCAGGATGCCTCAAACATCAGGCTCGCCTATCAGATGAGAATCTCGCGACCGGGCATCTCCCAATTAAATCCTTACAGAAACACAATGGAAATAAACAGAGTGAGCTACGGAAATCCTGATCTTGACAGTGAAAAGTCAAATTCCGTTTCTCTTACTTATTCCAACTACGGAGGAAAGATCGGAGGCAGCTTCGGAGTAAGCTATGACCGGGTAGACAATATGATCACCCAATATAGTTTCATTGAAGAAAATATTCTGAATTCCACATATGCAAATATAGGCCACCGACAGGAATTCCGATCAAATCTCAATGTGCAGTGGTCGGTGATTCCTATGCTCAATATCGGGGCGTTTCTTTCAGGAAGGTTCACTGACCTGAAAGCCGACTCACCGGAATTAAAAGCAAGGAATCACGGATGGTCGGGCAATTTCAATCTGAACGCCGATTATGTTTTCCCGTTCAAGCTGCGGCTGAGCGCATATGGCGGAGGGGGCACCGGATGGATAAACCTTCAGGGGAAAGGAGGAGGATTTTCATATTACGGTTTATCCCTTAGCCGCTCTTTCCTCAAAAACGACATGATGACACTGACTGCCAGCGGATCAAATTTCTTTAATCCTTACAGGTCTTTCAAAAATATCTCTCAGTCGGAAACTTTCTATTCAAGGAGTGATTACAGATTCCGGCAATGGTCTTTCAATGTGGGAGTCACGTTTAAGTTCGGATCGCTCAAAACAGATGTGAAACGCACAGGAGCCGACCTTGAAATGATTGAAGGGAACAGCAGTGACAATGAAAACGGGAATCCGAGAATTTAAGCCGGGTTATCTTTTGAAGCTGACAGATCTGAACCGCTGTTTGACGCATCCGGAGCCTCAGCCTTGTCTGTATTCAAATTCTCAAGCACATCGGCCTCTGCAATCAGTTCCTGGGCCTCTTTCTTCAACACTTCAGATTTCTCTGTGAGATCGGCCGCTTCCTGTTTGAGCATATCAGCTTGCTGCTGACGTATTGCGGCCACAGATTCCTTAGCCTGGGCCAAAGAAGCTTCAGCCTCTTTAATAACCTGCGCTACCGAAACAGTGTTCTCCGGGGCATCTTCAATCGGAGCATTTTTCTTCACATCTTTAGGAACTGCCTTAATCGACGGTTCTTTAAATTCATGAACGTCTTCAGTGGTAAGATCCGTAGCCATGATGCGGTCGCCCGGATCAAGTGCCGACGAAGGCTCTTCAACCAGACCTCCCTCCTCGGGAATAACACCGGCCTGAACCACGAAGCTCTTGTGCATCACGAAACATACGATAGTGAGAACCAAAGATATGAAACCATTAAGGATATAAGAGAATGAAGGGTCGTGTGAGCCTTTAATAAAGAATCCGAAGAACTCAACTATGAACGGCACACTTGATATGCCCACATAATTGCAAGTGAGAAGGAAGGCAAAATATTCAGTGCTTTTAGCATCGTTAGGAGCGAAATAAGAAGTCTTGTCGTAGAGAATCGGCTGAACAAATCCATATCCGAGACCCATTATAAAGATACCAATTATATAGCAGGCATAAGTATGGATAAGGCCGATAGCGAAGAGGCCGATAGTGACGAGCACCAGACCGATCTGCATTGTCCACACTCCGGTTGCCTTCAACATCTTGGCAAGGCCAAAACCGGCTATTGTGGCGGAAAGATAATACATCGCCGTAGCCACGCCGACCTTTCCGGTGTCAAAACCATAGGATTCCATCGTGAAGGGCAGATAATATGATATTGCCATGGTGGCGTAAGTGGCAACGAAATAAATAATCATTGCACCCCACATCATATTACGCGCTTTTTTACCCTGGAAATGGAACGACTGAGACTTCTTGGCATCTGTCGCTTGCAGAGCCACTGATGGAACGCTCCGGCCCTGGTTGATATATTTCGACCTCATAAAAGGCACAAGACAAAGAGGAATCAAAGGCACGAAATAAACGATAAATGAATAATGCCAGTTGGCGGCTGCCACCCAACCTACAAACAAAGTGGCTACAATCACCATAAAATTGGAAAGGCCTGATTTTGTGCCGAGGACAGTACTTCTTGGTCTTCCCGAGAAGTTCTGAGAGATAAGGCTTGCAGCCAATGGAATGACAAGTCCGCAGCCCACTCCGAGAAGACAGCTCAGGATTATCAGCACAGTCATGCTTTTGGCAAAGAAATAAGCCACACCTGTCGCAGTGTAGATCAATAATCCCACAGTGAGCACCGTAAGCTGATTTTTCTGTGTGCAGATTTTCCCCGACCCTAAAATAAAGGGGATCGTCACAAGATTCGGCAACACATTAAGCAGCTGGATCTCGAGTCGGGTGACATGTGGAAAAACAGAATGGAGCTTACCGAGAACCGGTGAGATTGCAAGACCCGGAAGGTTTACTGTCAGAGATATGGCGAGAATGGCAATTACTGATAATAGTGGAATTTTGCCTTCTCCGGAATCAATGTATTTCATTTCTGGAGATTGTTTTGAGGTTGTTATTATTACCAATTAAACAAACAAAACTCCATAACGGTTCGCAACCTCATTGTTTATTGTCGATTACCCGGAGCCCCGGGGAGTTGGGAAGCCTCTCCTGACAAAAAAAAGATCCGGAAAAATTCCGGATCTTCACAAAGAGATTTTATAATCAAGTTTATTCCATAAACATCTTGACACGGTTCCAGCGTCCGTCGAGTGCATCCGGGACAGCGTCGACACATTCGGATTGTTTCATGTCGGCAAATTTAGATTTACTCCAAATGAACGGTTCCTGACGGATCACGGGAGTACCATATTTCATCCAGAAGCTGGTCTTCTCACCGTTGATCGACGGCTTCCGGCTCAGGTTGGCAAGAACTTCCTTTATTAAGTTGGTTGAGAAGCCCTTTGCATCGACAGAACCGTCAGGACGTGTACGCGGCATTTCCGTTGTTCCGTATCCGAGGTCCCATCTTCCGTAAATTGAAAGCGGTTCACGGTCTTCGGTATAAGTGATCAATGCTTTGGCAGATTCCATATCCTCTACTGTATCTATCCGTTCCCAAAGCTGGTTGCGGCGCATAGGACGCAGATTCATGCTCTCGAGTTCGTAAGAAACCCACCAGTAAACCGGCTGGTTACATCCGAAGATATGTGTCGGTGAGATAAGGTGGTGGTCGTAATCAAGACGGGTTGGCTCATAACCGGTCGAGTCTTTCATTGTAAGCTTCTTGCCATCTGACTTGAAGAGGACAAAACGGTTGTAGCTCATTTCCACAAGACCGATTTCACCGGTATTGGCATCCACCAGGTGATAACCATTGAGGTATGTGCCGGTGTTATCTATAGAAATTATGTCATAGAACTCGTCGATATTGTGGGCGAACTGTTCTGCAGCCGCTGAGCGGTAAGTCAGCCAGATACCCTTGATCTTGGTTTTGTCATAAAGGTCTACGTGGGTTGTCTCGTTGAAGCCCAGACCGTTGCCATTGAAGCCGAAGTCAGTGTTAGAACCGAACTGTCCCGGACAATTGGCATTCTGAGTCACGAAG
>JAFLTN010000310.1:0-262 GCA_022510445.1 Muribaculaceae bacterium
GGCTCAAAAGAAAAAGCACTGAAAGCCAGCAATTCACGTGCTGGCTTTCTAATATTTTAGAACTTAAGAAAGCAAAAGATGAAGAAAGAAATAGCAACGTCGGCAGCCCCCGGAGCAATCGGCCCCTATAGCCAGGCTGTAGCAGTCGGGAATCTTGTTTTTGTGTCGGGACAGCTTCCCGTGAATCCCACTACGGGTGAAATGCCGGAAGGTATTAAAGCGCAGACAGAGCAGAGTCTGGATAATGTCAAGGCTATCTTGG
>JAFLTN010000310.1:272-521 GCA_022510445.1 Muribaculaceae bacterium
GTGAAAACTACGGTATTCCTCTCAGACATGAGCCTCTTTGGAGCCATGAATGAGGTCTACAGCAGCTATTTCGGCAAACCGTATCCGGCTCGCTGCGCATTTGCAGTAAAAGAATTGCCGAAAAAGGCTGATGTCGAGATTGAGGTGATAGCAGCCCTTTGAGAGGCAGCGGAATATTTCTAAAGCGCTGGCTACCACTTCACCTACACCGCTCCTTTTAGCCGATGGGCTCGCCTTCTCGGTAGGGTC
>JAFLTN010000311.1 GCA_022510445.1 Muribaculaceae bacterium
CACCCAACGGCATAATCGACAAGATAATGGAATATGACGATTATGTAACAGATGCAAAGGTTTTGGCAGCACGCGAGAGACTCTATCCGGCCCTTCAAAACTAAGTCCCTTATAGACCTTATAGACCTTATAGACCTTATAGACCTTACAAACTATGATAAAACACGTTGTAACCTTCAAATTCAAGGGGAGCCCGGATGAAAGAAAAGAAGTGGCTGCCAAATTTATGGAAGCGTTGGTGCAATTGCCCGATGACATTCCACAGTTGAAAAGCATTGAAGTGGGAATAAACGTCAATCCGGCGGAAGAATGGGATCTTGTGCTCACCGCTACAGCCGACACCCTCGAGGATGTGGCCATCTACTCAGCGCATCCTGCTCATCAGGAAGCCGTGGCAATCATTGCGCCATATAAAGAAGCACGAGCCTGCGTAGACTACGAAGTATAAAAAACAGAGACCTTAAAGGTCTCTGTTTTCCATTATTCTTCGGATGATAAAACCTTATCAGGAAAGGTT
>JAFLTN010000312.1 GCA_022510445.1 Muribaculaceae bacterium
TGAATTGATAGAAAAACTCAACAATTCCTCGAAATTCAACCAGGGATTCGTGACCACCGAGTTGGCCGGTGCCGCTCTGCTCGACCTGGAATGGGGCAAAAACAACGGCGAGAATGTAAATGTGCCTGAATTTGAGGCTGCCGTGGCAGAAAATATCGGGATGCCCGAAGAAATCACATTCCGCTACAGATCGCCTTACTTCAAACACATATTCGGCGACGACGGCTATGCTTCCGGCTGATGCTTTCGAACTTTTTGAAAAGAACGGCATTTTCGATCCCAAGACAGCCAAGAAATTCAAGGAAACAATTCTGGAAACAGGCGACACTGAAGATCCGATGGTGTTGTTCCAGCGTTTCCGCGGACATAAGCCTGATGCCCATGCTTTGCTCCGTCTCCGTGGGTTTGAATAATGATATCCATGGATCGGAATAACGACGAAAAATATATGAAGAGAGCCCTCCGGCTTGCCCTAAACGGCGAGGGGAGGGTTTCTCCTAATCCTATGGTTGGTG
>JAFLTN010000313.1 GCA_022510445.1 Muribaculaceae bacterium
ATCCTCATAGAATGTACCGAGACGCGCGACCAACCCAAGAACAAGGAACGGGCTTTGTCGCGGCTTCGCACCTATATCTACAGTCGCGAACGCCAGAAATATCTCGACGATATAGCGAGCCGGAGGAAGACTCTGGTGTCGACGGGCGACCGCTCGGCTAAAATCCGCACATATAATTTCCCGCAGGGACGAATGACCGACCATCGCATCAATTATACAGTGTATAATCTTTCTAATTTCCTCGACGGAAATATCCAGGAATGTATCGACAGGCTGTCGGTGGCGGAGAATGCGGAGAAACTTAGAGCCGCGGAGCTTTAGCCCTCGCTGCCGCTTCGCGCTAACGCTTCGCGAAAGTTTAAAGTTTAAAGTTTAAAGTTTAAAGCGAATAGTAATGGAGCGGAGGCTTCCAGCCTCCAAAGCGCAAATCCAGGGAGCGGAGGCTTCCAGCCTCCCACAGCTAAAGATTTGGAAGGAGGGGAACCCGCCTTCGGCAGACAAAACTGGCCTTGAC
>JAFLTN010000314.1 GCA_022510445.1 Muribaculaceae bacterium
CCCCGCAGTTCACGGCTATGTATTTCTTATGTTTCCGGGCTCCGTAGGTGTGGATGATTTTTGGAAAGAATTCTTTTCCGCTGCCGCTTTCACCGGTCACCAATACGGAGAGGTCGATGGGCGCCACCTTTACAGCACGTCCTATTGCTTCCAACAAAGCCGGCGAATTGCCGATGATGGAAAACCGTTGTTTCACTTTTGCTATTTCGTCCATTCTTAAGGTCTGTAAAGTCTATAAGGTCTGTAAGGTCTGTAAGGTCTATAAGGTTTTTGCCATCGAGGGGGTCCAGGGCACGGGGTCGGCATCGATCTTGCTCAGAGCGTAGGTCTTGGCACGAAGGAACGCACCCAACTCCTCCAGCGTAGGGAATTCGTTTTGTTTTTCCACAGAGATAGGTTCGCCAAACGACACTCTTATCACCTTGTTGTATGAATTAAACAGTTCGCGTGGCAGCCGCATTGTGCGGAGTCGCCAGTCGATTCTTCCCAGGATGTTGCAGAAGGTGGAATT
>JAFLTN010000315.1 GCA_022510445.1 Muribaculaceae bacterium
TACGTTTTTTTCATCTCAACTGGTATAAATGAGATATCTACAAATTCTAACCATTTTTCTTCAACTTTCAAAAATCTCTTGAAAATATTATTGATAACCTTATCGTCCAAGCCAGAAGATTTCATTGCAATAATAAAGTCGTCTTTTTTAATTTTTCTTTTTTTACCATTTAAGGTTAATGCCATTTCTTCCTCATCTTCCGGAATCACTAATACCGTTGATACCATGTCATAGCCCGGGGTAAGTTGATAATCATTTGATTTCTTAGAATAAAGAGAGAAGTTCTTTAAATGCATATCAGCATTTCCGGTAATCCAAGAAAACAAAACTTGTTCCCAATAATTCACCACATCTAATTTCGGAACGGAGGAATATTTCAATATAGTTTTGGCAACCTGTTCATAGGATCCTTTATATTTATACTCTGTAAGTCTTTCTGTTAATTGACACATATCTTCCATTGGAAATTTCTTTCCATTTTCTGTACGGTCTATCCTTTGAGTAATATATC
>JAFLTN010000316.1 GCA_022510445.1 Muribaculaceae bacterium
GTGAGGAGAGGCCGGATCCCCCGACAGCAGTCGCTTCGCTCCTTTGTCGGGGGTTAATATATCCACCCGCTCCGGGGTGGAAATGTCCCTCCGGGACAGCAATTCTAAAGGAGGCTTTTGGAGGCAGGGATGCCTCCGCTCCATTAGTTTCCGGCTTTCTAATATTTTTTGGGGGAGGAGATTTGGCGGATTTGGCGGGAGAGGGAGGGCTTGGTGAGGAGGTTGTGAAGTTGAGTCGTCGATAAGGTGACGGTAGGATTAAATTCCTTGGAGGCCATGTATTCCTTCAGGGATTGGAGCAACCAGCGACCCTCGGGATGTTCGGTAGCCTTACGGAAATCTATCGTGGCAAGCAGTAGTTTTCCTTTCCCTACCTTAAATTCCTGCAAAAGGGCAACACGATAGTTTCTGTCGATATTGTCGATCACCTCTACAATCGGATTTATTTCTTTGGGTAGTCGGTCGATAACCAAAGCCCTTGAATTAGTCACAATAGGAAACCATTGCCAA
>JAFLTN010000317.1 GCA_022510445.1 Muribaculaceae bacterium
GCAGTTTTACCCATTCTTCGAGGAGAGATCAGCACTACATTATTGCCGTTGACAAGCAGTTTGGTAAGTTGTGCTGATTCTTTCTCGCGGTCGCAGAAGTATTGTGGGATAATCTTTTCGGTGATTATAAAAGGATTTATAGCCATAAGAAAATATATTTATTGCAAATATAATAATACTCCTGTTTTTATGCAAAATTACATAATGCAAAATTACATAATGTAAAATTGCATAATGTAAAATTACATAATGCAAAATTGCATAAAAAAGAGATGAAAAAAATTATTTTAAACTACGCAGATAGGCTGTGTACCCCTTTTCTAACTTTGCAGTGTCAATCAAAAGGAAGTATGGGTGAGCGGTCAAAACCAGCCCTCTGCTAAGGGGCCGAGTCTCATAAAGACTCCGAAAGTTCGAATCTTTCTGCTTCCGCAACGGACATTTGGCAGACATGGTGTATGCGCAGGACTGAAAATCCTGAGAATGTGGTTCGAATCCACGAGTGTC
>JAFLTN010000318.1 GCA_022510445.1 Muribaculaceae bacterium
CATCCACATTACCTACTTTCCAGCCTTTTTCACCGATGATGCGCACCACCTCGGCCAAAAGCACCTTGCTGTCGGCCCCCTTATATTGCGGATCGGTGTCGGGGAAATGATAGCCTATATCTCTCAGGGCACATGCTCCCAAAAGAGAGTCACACAGGGCGTGGATTGCCACATCGGCATCACTGTGTCCCAAGAGTCCCTGACTATGAGGCACCTTCACCCCACAAAGCCAAAGCCCGCGGTTGTCCACGAGCCTATGCACATCATATCCCTGCCCTATCCTGTATTTCATCTCAATAATTCCCTTCCAACCCTCCTCCTTCTTTCGCTTTTGGAGGCTGGAAGCCTCCGCTCCAATAATCACTTCGTTTCGAAAGCAAGTTTTGTCTGCCGAAGGCGGGTTCCCATCCAACTTTCCAACCTTTCCCCTTCAAATTACTATTCGCTTTAAACTTTAAACTTTAAACTTTCAACTTTCGTGTAGCGCATATACTCCCGCGCCACTG
>JAFLTN010000319.1 GCA_022510445.1 Muribaculaceae bacterium
ATAGTGATCTCCTTTAATCTTTGTACTTTTTAATGCAGATGGTAGCATTATGTCCGCCGAAGCCAAGGCTGTTGGACAGGGCTGCATTTACGGTCATGTTACGTCCGCCCTCGGTGCAGTAGTCAAGGTCACATTCAGGGTCGGGGACTTTATATCCTCTGGTGATGTGAACGTAGTCGTTCTGTACGGACAGTGCGGTAACTATCGCTTCAACTGCTCCGGCAGCTCCTAAAAGATGTCCTGTCATGGACTTGGTGGAGTTTATTGCAACCTTATGGGCTTTGTCCTCGCCAAGAGCCTTTTTGATGGCTATGGTCTCGTACTTGTCATTAAGACCTGTGGATGTTCCGTGGGCGTTGATGTAGTCGATGTCCTCCGGTTTCAGACCTGCTTCGGTGTAGGCGTTTATCATGCCCTTTGCGGCAGCTTCTCCCTCGGGGGAGGGGCTTGTCATATGGTAAGCGTCCCCTGTTGCGCCGTAGCCTGCGATCTCGGCGTAGATTTT
>JAFLTN010000032.1 GCA_022510445.1 Muribaculaceae bacterium
ATCACCTTGGACGTGAAAGCATTCTGGTGGATGTGGCTTTCGACGGCAATTACATCTACGTGAAGGGACTCTCCTATCATATGCCGGATGCGGTGGTGAGAATGAACTACAACCCGTCAACCGGTAAAGTTACTATTCCTCAGGGACAACTGGTGGGATATTATGAAGGTCAACCCTACTTTACAAGAGCTTACGGTTTGAATTTTAATACCTATGGAATTGAGCCGCTCCCGTTTGACACTGATTATGAATTAGCTCTGACAGAAAATGGCACTCTGATGGTTCCGCAAGGTGAGCCGCAATACTGGTATCTTGGCTTCTATAACCCGAATGTAAGATCAGAATCCACTTTCGTTTACGGATGCCTCGAGCTGCTTGCAAACATTCGCCTCGTGCCTTACGTAGACCGCAGCGGTACTCCGGCTAATGCTTACGGACTCGATTATGACGCCTCATTCGGTGATTTCACTTTCATGCTGCCCAACTACACTACTGACAATGTGGAAATGAACACAAGCGGCCTGTATTATGAAATCTATGTGAACGGCAATAAGCTATTCTTCAAAGGTCCGGAAGATGGTCAAGAGGGTCCTTACATGGGAACTTACGGCACCGATCTTCTCTGGTATGGTCAAAGCAATGACGTCGACATCATTGCCAAAGGCATGGTACATACTATCGTGATTTATGAGGAACCGGTTGAAACCCTCGGCGTAAGAAGCGTCTACACCTATTCAGACATATTGAATCCTCAGACCACAACCTACAGTGCTACTGTGACTCTGGATATTGCATCCGGCGAAATCACAACAGGGTTGAAGGCTGTCTCAGGCGGTGATGTAATAAGCACTGAATATTACACTATCGAAGGACAGAAGATCAATAATCCTGACAAGGGTGTCTACATCATCAAGTCAACTCTTTCCGACGGCAATGTTGTAGTCAGGAAAGTTGTGAAAAAATAAAACTCTTCGATACCTGATAGCAAGAGGGAGTGTCAAATTATTGACACTCCCTTTCTCTATGGTTTCCCGCATATGGAAGAGAAAGAGTTTTTTTTATCGAGAAGGGGGCTGAGGCAAAGTGATATGGAAAAGCTCACTCGGTGTGTGTTCCCGATAAATAATTGAAATTAAATCAGCCACAATCTCCGGATTTGATGAAGCGACATCGGTGGTTTCTCCAATATCCTCCGCAAGATTATAAAGCCTTGGCTCCCCTTTCACCACAACCATTTTCCAATCCCCTTTTCTCACACCGATCTGATCCGTTTCATGGAATTCCCAGTAAAGGAACTCACGTTCAGGCTGCTTTTCTCCTTTTAAAGTGGGGAGAAACGATATGCCGTCAGATCCAGTGGCATCATATTGCGACTCAAGATCCACTCCTAAAAGGTCGCAAATGGTGGGCATTACATCATAAAATGCTATCTGACGATCCTCATCTACCCCTTCTTCTGTCACGCCTTTCCAGCTAACAATAAAGGGAATGCGGATTCCACCCTCATAACACTGGCGTTTAAGACCCTTTAATTTACCGTCACGACCAAAAAATATAGGATCCGCCCCACCCTCCTCATGAGGGCCGTTATCACTTGTAAAGACAATAATAGTATTCTCCTCCAAACCTTTCTCCCTAAGCAGATCAACTATTTCTCCAACATAACTGTCAAGCCTTGTAATCATACCCGCAAACTGGGCATGCACATGCTGAGTGGCGTTATATCGCGACATCTCCTGTCCTTTCCAGTCGAAATCTTCTGTAAACTTATTTTTATAATACTGAAGAATCGAATCATTCGGCTGATATAACTCTGCATGCGGAAGAGTATAAGTCAGGAAAGCGGCAAACGGTTTTTCACCCGAGAGGCTCCCTATCCATTCCAAAGCTTCATTATGAATCATATCACCGGAGTACTGACTTCTTTTGGCATAGTCTTCTCCAAACATAGGATAATTTATATTATCCTCAAGAAGGATTCTTACAGTTGCAGTGTCACCTTTCTCCTGATTATATCTGTTCAGGAAATTGGGATAATAAAGATGAGCCTGGAACTGGCAAATATACCCGAAAAACCTATCGAATCCGCGCTTTTCCGGAGTGGATACGGAATTCTCATAACCTCCGGCCCACTTGCCGAAAAGTCCGGTGGTGTAACCGTTATCTTTCAAAATCTCGGGAATTATTACCCTGTCGGGGTCATAGGGATATTGACCCGCCACAGCATATTCCTTATTGATCCCATACATAATCGTATCGGTTCCTCTCCAGAATTCCTTGTTGCCCCTTACAAGGGTGTGACCTGTGTGTTGGCCCGTCATTAACGAAGCTCTTGAAGGAGCACTGACCGGACTTCCGGAATAGGCCTGGGTAAACCGTATCCCCCGCGATGCCAGTGAATCGATATTAGGGGTGGAGATATAAGGCTGCCCATAACAACCCAGATCACCGTAACCCATATCGTCGCACATTATAAAAACTATGTTTGGCTGATTAGCTGAAAAACCGGACACGACACCTGTGATTCCCAAACCCAATGTAAACTTAAAACCGGATACTGACATATAATAAATACAGAAATTGGAGAAAAGACTTTAAGGTTATCTTCAAAATTAGTAATAAATATAATAAATTACAATAAATTTATTCATTTGTCCACCCTTTTAAGACTGAAACCGCATTAATTTCGCGCCGTCAAACTCAAGGAATGAAAAACTAACCTATAAATCAAAACAACCTTTTTAAACCTTAAACTAAATTTTATGAACAAAACTTTTACAAAAATCTCATTCAGTCTCCTTTTGGGAGGAATGGCTTTTGCTGCAAATGCAGTGGAACCGGTTTATCTCAATACCTTCGAAGCGGGTGTCGGCGATTGCGAAATAATCGGCAACGGTGAAATCAAAAACGTGGGCGGCCAATTCGGGAATGTATTCGCAAATGCGTTAGACGGTATGCGCACAAATTTCCTCAGATTACCCGGCAGTTCTTTTGATAAGGTTGACAAGAACCTGTCGGTTGCCGTATGGTTAAATAAAGGAAATGAAACAGATCCGTTCCATTACATGTGGAGTCCTATTTTTGCCTGCTATGCCACTTATAATAAAGTTGACAACGGTTGCCCGATGTTGGTGTGCGAGTATCGTGGAGGATTCCTCCAAATAAACACCAATGGTCCGGATAATGTAGGCGACAACTGGTGTGATTTTGTCGATGCACAGAATGTGGAGGGACATAACACATTCTTCCATGGTGACACCGACTGGCTTGCCGATGGAGAATGGCATCTTTACACAGTAACATTCACTCCTACCTCAGCTGTGGTTTATTTTGACGGCGAAGTGGCTCAGAAATGGGAAATAGCCGGTGAAGGCGCAGGCAATACCTGCGACATATCAGCCGTTCCTACCGAATATATCTGCCTTGGCGGCAACCAGGCATGGGGCTGGGTAGATCCGGATCCGGGTTTCTATTTCGATGATATAGCAATCTATAATGTAGCTCTTTCTCAGGAGGAGGTTAAGGCTATAATGACAGCAAAGGCTAACAGTGACGCCGGTGTAAATGCTATCGAAAACTCACAGAATGAAACAGCTGTGTATTACAATCTAAATGGTGTGAAAGTTTCCAATCCTGAAAAAGGTCAGATCCTTATTAAGAAAACAAGCGGTAAAACATCTAAGGTTATCTTCTAAGGTTTTTAAATCTTCGGGCCCGACCACATCAGTATTCAATTATCTTACGGGCCCATTTAAGAAAAAAGCGTGCCGGTCGGCACGCTTTATTTTATCCGTTTACCCCATACCGATCTCCCGGCATTATCCAGACCCGTAAAGAGAACTGTATCAGTTTCCCTTTCCCAGTCATGGCCGCTATGAACAATCAGTTCCTTTATTATTTCATCTCCGATTCTGAGAGAAAGGATCTGCTTTTCCTCATTGAAAACACAATCTTCCGATTCCGGATCTATCTCTATCTTTTCCGAAAGATTCCATTCCCCGTCAAGCAGATTTCCCTCACCCCATAAGATCTGGCCGGCCTCAAGATTTCTCTCGGCCCTTGGTTCCCTGACTCTTATTATTTCCCACTCTCCTTTCAGATCGTCAGCCTTGAAACTTATGGGATTCACCCCCGCATATCTTTCCGGAGAGACCACGGGCCATCCCGAGGGAGTAAAAAATACCTGGCGGATATGGAGATCCATCATGCCGCTTTCAGGAGCGTATCTACCCTGATGAGCCATGAAAGTATTTCCTTCTTTGTCGGAAAACACGGAACAATGGGCTGTTCCCACCCATCCGGGATGTCCTTCAAATTTATAAGGAGCAGTAAGAACCGGGTAATTATTAGTAGTGTCGCTCACTTCTACCCCGAAGAAATCATAAAACGGTCCTTCCGCATTATCCGCACGGGCAACTCTGACATTATAGGTCGTCATCAAAGGATCATAACTATAAAACAGATAATACATCCCCGAGTGGCCGTTTCTGAAAATTTCGGGGGCCTCAAGATTATCTTTCCTCCAGTTGGCGCGTCGTGCCACTAAATGCCCCTGGTCTCCTTCCCTAACCGGCAGACCGGTTGCAGGATTCAGTTCCACACAATAAAGGCCACCAAAATAAGAACCATAGTGCATCCAGACTCTGCCGTTGTCATCAGTAATGACAGAAGGGTCAATGGCATTCATTTTTGAATTTTGGTCGGTCTTAACCACCGCTCCTTTATGTTGCCACGGACCTTCCGGGCGGTTTGATTCTGCAAGACCGATAAAAGAGGTTTTCTTTCCGAAAGCCGACACGCAATAGTATAACCGGTAATTACCGTTGCCGCAATCCACTATATAAGGGGCCCAGACATTGACAGCTCCCTTTCCGTTATTATTTGAACGCACCCAATCCACCGCCTCTTTGGGAATGCTGTCGAAAACCCAGCCATCAAATTCCCAGTCGGTAAGATTTTTAGAACTTCGCATTTGAATAAACCCGACGGGTATATCCTTTCTTCTCGCTTCTTCACGGGTTGGATGATAAATTGCATCAGTGGAATACATGTAATATTTATCTCCAATTAAACGGCATGAGGGGTCGTGTACATTATAGACCCCCCATTTTTTTAAAGAGTCCAACTTGGCCACAGACGAATAATCATCCGACCATTTATTGGGAGCATGAACGGGAGAGAAATTCCCGGCAAACAAAAATGAGTTTGTAAGTAAGGGTAAAAGTAAGGTTAATAGAGGTTTCATAAAATATTTTTGGCAAAAATAATAAGATCATAATTATCAGAGGTAGAAAAAATAATCAAAAAGGAGGAAGAGCATTTTTTAACCGTGGTGCCGGAAGGGAATGAAAAGGTGGATTTTTAGACATTATTGGTGGAAATAATAATATTTTACGCCGGAATTTACAGTATTTAAGCAATTTAGACTAAATTTGCAAAATAATGGTGAGTAAATATTGGTAGGAAAAGATCCTCCCTGATTTTAACATTTTTATTTGATGGCTAAAAAGTTTTTTTTAACTGTCATCCTGATTCTTTTTCCCCTGCTTAAAATTTATGGCAAGGAGGGGAAGATGAACTTTGTTGACATTTTCCGGGTGACCAACATATCAATGGATGATGGCATGTCGCATAATTTCGTTGAAGATCTTTATTGTGACAAAGACGGTTTTATCTGGATAGCGACTTCCGGTTCTCTTGCAAGATATGACGGATACGATTTCATGCATTTCTCCACCAATTCGATCAACCGACATCTCAAAAGCAACTTCGTAAGAAAGGTGACTGAAGACGGTTTCGAAAGATTATGGGTCGTAAGCGACGGAGGGATCGATGTGATTGACCTCACTGATCTGACTATCAAGGAACCAATCGACAAGAGCGGCCAAATGCGACAGATCTCTTCCAAACCCTGCGGATATATATTCCGTGATTCCAAAGGTGACTTATGGATTCATTGCGAAGATGAGATTATAGCCGTGAGACTTGATGAAAACGGAGCAATCACAAACATAGCCGGGATAAAACACGGCAATCAGAATAAACCCCTGAATATTCCAATCAAATCACCTCATGGCGCGACCCAAGGAGTAATAGCCGCCATCAAGGGAGAGATCTGCAATCTTCAATACGATGGCTCAAAAATTAAGGCCGAACCTTTAGACAGCCGGCTGGTTTTGCCTCCGAACCTTTATATCAATGACTATCTCTACGTCAAAGATGAGTTATGGATAGCATCAGATGACGGGCTTTACCGGTTCAATCCTCAAAACGGAGAAATCAGGATTTACCATCCCGACACTCAAAAAGGTTCGCTGTCACAAAATTTCATCAGCAACCTGGCAATCCTTCCCGGAGAGATACTTGTGGCCGGGACATTGAACGGACTCAACATTTTTTATGGTGACAACGAGGGATTTCTGACTGTTAAGGCAAGTGATATTAATCCGTCATTGCAAACACTCAATAACGATTTTATAAATTGCATGCTTGTCTGCAACGGTGAGTTATGGGTTGGCACCGAAGGCAACGGCATCAATCTGTATTCTCCCAAACATCTGTTTGCCAAGCTTATCAGCCATCGCAGGACAAATCCCCAATCCCTTTCACCAAATCCGGTGAACGCAATTTTTGAGGATAGCGACGGAAACCTTTGGATCGGGACGGTGGAAGGAGGGCTCAACCTTTATAACCAACGAGAAAGGAGCTTTACACATTTCACTGCAGAAAAAGGAAATTTATCACATAACTCGGTAAGCGCAATCTCGGCCGACCGCAACGGAAAACTCTGGGTGGGAACCTGGGGAGGCGGTGTCAATGTGATTGACAGAAACAACCCGGGGAAACTCAATTCCATCATAAATGCTACCACCGACGGGAGTCTCAGGTTTGATTTTATAGGTTCTATAAATTACGATCCGTTTAATAATCTAATGTGGATAGGGGCCAGCAATGGTGTCTTCATTTATGACCTGAATACCAAAGAAATCAAACTGCCTTTCACCGATGCCCTGAAAGTGACCGGAACAGCAGGAGCAATCGTTTCGCCTGACGGATTTTTATGGATGGGAGGAACTGAAGGATTGTTTAAAATTAACCTGAAAAAAGCCAAGCACGAAAAGGAATTTTGCTATGAAAGGCAACCCTTCAAGCTCGACAAGCCGGAAAATGGAAGCCGTGAACGGATCACCTGTGTGGCGTTAAGCAATAACGGAACACTCTGGGTGGGAACCAACGGAAACGGTGTCTACAAACGGACAATGAAAGATGGCAAAGCCGAATACACAAATATCAGCAGCCGCGACGGCCTGCCAAATGACATTGCCCACGGAATTGCAGAGGATCTGCAAGGTAATATCTGGATAGCTACTTATCATGGCCTGACTTGCCTGACCCCTCAGGGCGAGTTCATAAATTTTGACAAGCGAAACGGACTGGAGACAGAACAATTTTATTGGAACGCCACAACTCGTCTTGCAAACGGAGAACTCATGTTCGGAAGCGTAGACGGAATTCTCTCTGTGAGAGGAATTATGGATCCAAGACCCGTGAAACCACTCGAAGTGAAATTCACCTCTTTAAAAGCCGGTGACAGCGTGTTTTACGGTCATCCCACTCTTTTCAAAATGCATCAGGAGGATAAAAACCTTGAAATAGGCTTCTCTGCTTTAGATTTTTCCGGAAGACATGACGGGAAATACTATTATCTCATGGATGGTTTCGACAAAGATTGGAAAGAACTTAATAAAGGTCAGCATAACGTAGTGTACACTAATCTTGCCCATGGAGATTATACGCTTAAAGTGAAATATGTTAAAGCCGGACAGTCGTTTGAAAATGCTCCGGTTTCGGAATTTAACCTTGAAATCACACCGAAATTCTATCGCCAGTCATGGTTTATTCTTTCTATGCTGCTTATGTGCCTTTTATTGGTTTTCGGTGTCTATCTTTGGAGGATTGAAGATCTTAAAAAGCAACGCAACAAACTTCAGATAGCCGTAGATGAGGGCGTTAAAGAAATCTCGGAGCAAAAAAACCTTATAGAAGGACACGCACGGGAGCTCTTTCGGCAGAATGAAGCTTTGAAAGAACGGAATGAACAGATCAGTGAACAGAAGCATCAGATCGGGGAAATGGAAGAGAAGGTGCAGAGAATGACGTTCGACAGGATCTCCTTCTTCACCAATATAACCCATGAATTCCGAACTCCTATCACACTGATTATCGGGCCTATAGAAAGAGCCCTTAAACTAAGTTCTAATCCAAAGGTGATCGAGCAGCTTCACTTTGTGGAAAAAAACTCGAAATATCTCCTTTCACTCGTCAACCAGCTGATGGATTTCCGAAAACTTGAATCCGGCAAAATCGAAATAGTAAAAGCTTCGGGTGATTTTTGCAGTTTTCTGGAAGATATAATAATCCCGTTCCGGGCTTATGCCGAAGAGCGCCATATAGAAATAGAGACTTATCTTCACCTTAATTCCACCACATTTGCATTCGACCATGATGCCCTTCGTAAAGTTCTCACGAATCTAATCGGGAATGCCATTAAATTCACTCCCGACAATGGTGTAATCAAAGTTTATGCCGCCCTTTTCAAACCTGACATCTGCGATGGCGACCCGAGGCTGTATATCAGCGTCAGCGATACGGGCTGCGGCCTTCAGGAAGGAGAAGACGAAAAGGTGTTCCATCGTTTCTACCAGGGGAAAAGCCAGATGAAGTATCCTCTGATAGGGGCATCCGACAGTGGTATCGGTCTGTATCTGTGTCGGCAGATTGTGGAATTATATGCAGGTAAGATATGGGCCAAGAATAATCAGGGAGACGGCGCCACCTTCAGGGTTTTAGTACCTGTGCCCGTTGCGAGCCTCGGGAAAATGGAGCTCCGGGTCTCCGAGATAAACATATCCCGGGATAACCCTGAAAACAATTCTTCCCGAGAACGGCTTAGAATTCTTATAGTAGAAGATAATTCAGACATGAGGGCTTATATGCGGTCAATTTTATCAGACAGGTTTGATATATTGGAAGCTCAGAACGGCAAGGAAGCTCTGAAATTACTTTTAACCGAGAATGTGGATCTGATAATAAGCGACCTGATGATGCCTGAGATGGATGGTCTGGAACTGGCTAATGAAGTAAAGGGAAATTTCTCCATTTCTCATATTCCTTTTGTAATGCTGACTGCAAAAACCAACCCTGAATCCAAACTTAAGGGTTTCAGGAATGGTGTGGATGAATTCATCCTTAAACCTTTTAATGAGGAAATGCTGATTGCCAGGATTGAAAATATTCTTGAAAACAAAATGCGTTATCAGGATCATTTCCGCAACGCGATGGAAGTTGACAAGCTCAATATTCCCAAAGAAAGCCGCGATAAGAAATTTGTGGATAAAGTCATGGAAGTGGTTGAAAAGAACTACCAGAACTCATATTTCGATGTAGGCGATTTTGCAGAACAGCTCGGTGTGAGCAGAAGTCTGCTAAATAAAAAGCTCAACAGTCTTATAGGTGAGAGTGCCAACCAGCTGATGAGGAGCTTCAGGATGAAGAAAGCAAAAGAGTTGATCCTTCAAAACCGGGATACCAAAGAAATGAACATCTCCGAAATAGCTTTCATGGTGGGATTTAACGATTCAAAATATTTCACACGGTGTTTCACCAAAGAATACGGAATGAGCCCGAGCGCAATGTTAAAAGATGGTGATTTATCCACCAACTTTCCTTAATTTTCCACCAAGAGATGTTAAATAATGTATAATTTTACGCCCGAAAAAAGAGACCCATATGGTTTCATTGAAAAACTCAGGAAAACTCAAACATATAACACTAATAACTAACAACTTAACATCATGAAATCCTTAAAATTTGTACCGTTGGCCACCTTCTGCGCCATTAGTGTCGCCGTGAGTTCGTGCGACGACTGGGGGCGAGAGGATCCGCCGGCGGGCAACCAGATTTATCCTACCCTGGAAAATGTGGCAAGTTTTGGCTTTAATGAAGAAGAGGGTCTTGATCCTGCCGTCTTTACTCTTCATGCCAATCCGGGAGGAATGGAACCCGTAATCATTGATGACATTGACAGGGGTTCAGTGCTTGAATTAAACAACGGTTATGTTTCAACATCCAATCCGTTGAACAAAGTGGTGCTTCAGAACGCCGCATCTTTTACTTTCTGGCTTAAACAGCCGGAAATTGTCTATGTATTGGCAGACGACGATGAAGAAGTTGCGCATGGGCCCATGTCGACGTTTATCCTCGATTCTCCGGTCATCTCTCTGAGCAGTGAATCTGGTGATGAAGTGCTTTTCATAACTCCGGGAGGAAAACTTTCCTTCACATCTTCTGAAGGAAGCTGGAGCAGAACCAGCATGGATAATTCAGAACTTACAGCAGGCGAATGGCATTATTTTGCTGCCATTGCAGGTGATAAAGGTTTTGAACTTTATATCGACGGCGAACCGGCAGTAAGCGATTTTCCGGCTGACTTTGATTTCAAGAAAATTGTTGAATTCGCCAACTCGGCACCAATCCTTTCTCTCGGCTCTGCCTCAACCGAAGGCAATATTCTTTTAGATGACGTTACGATTTACCGTAACACCATCACTGCAAAAGAGATAGCACGTCCTGCAAACGGTTCGGGAGGTGGAGGCGGAAGCGACGCCGACAACTGGATACTTCTCGGTGAAGAAGACAACTCAACAGGCTTCTGGAGCACTTGGGCAGATTATCTCAATCTCACAGGCGACGGAACCATCCACTATGAATTCTATAATTATAACGGAGGCACAACCGCCAACTGGTGTAACTGGGCTCTTGTATTAACAAATGGCCTTGAAAGAGGCGCACCCGGATATTCTGAATATCTCTACCTGCGTGCCGATGCCTGGGGCTGGGCTTCAAGCTGGGACGTCGGTACAATCGAACATGATTTCATCTGGGATGACAACCTGTTTAATATTGAAATGGATGGCGCATATGTCACCGTGGATATTATCAGAAAAGGAACAAAAGTGACTGTCAATGCAAATGTTCAGACATCAACAGGAGGCACCAGATATGAGACATTCACAGCCGATAACATTACAACCGATGTCTTAGGCACGTTCCTGACTTGTGAAGGGTCGCACCTCCTCATCAATGGAAATGAAGTGTTTGTCGGTCAGGAATATAATTCAGGTGAGAATATTCTTGGAGCCACCGACTTTACAACAGGCTGGTGGAGCGTACATTCACCCAATAATAAATTCACAGGCCCCTTCAGCAACTGGGCTGTGGAATTTGTAAACCACAATGCCGGCAATGGCGGCAACTGGAACAACTGGCTGCTTGTCTGCACAAACGGAACCTGGATAGGCGAAAACGGTTATGCGGAATATTTCGTTCTCCGTTCCGACGCCTGGGGCTGGGGCGCTACCTTTGATGCCGGCAACACGACAATGGAGCAATCGTTTAACTGGGATACATATGTAGCCGACATGAAAGACTGTAAAGTTAAACTCCTCTTCTCTTACGACGGAGACATGCTTAAAATGGTATGCCATCAGACAAAAGCCGATGGAGAAGAGATGCCGGTCTATAAATTCACATCAGCCGGCATGCCAGCCCCGATTGGACTGTTCTTTACAGTGGAACTTGCATGGCTCGATTTCTCAAGAATCGGATATTATCCCTGGGCCATTGCAGAATAAAATTAACTTTTAAACTAACCAAACATCATAATGAAGAGTAACGGACATTCAGCAGAAGGACGACGGGACATATGGGCCCGCCTCCTTCTCCCGGTTCTCCTTATAATATTATTCTCATCTAACGCCGCCGCAGAGTTAGTGCGCGGAGAAGTTTACGACGAGAGCGGAGAGCCCCTCATAGGTGCAACGGTAATAGAAAAAGGCACCACAAACGGTACGGCTACAGACATCGACGGTTTCTTTCAGTTGAATGTCAGCGATGCCAAGAAAGCTGTGCTTGTAGTTTCTTATGTGGGTTACAGCACACAGGAAATTGAAGTAAAAGGTCAGTCTGAACTGAAAGTAGTTCTCAAGGAAGCTTCCGAAATCCTTCAGGAGCTTGTAGTGGTAGGTTACGGCCAACAAAAGAAGGAATCAGTTGTCGGTGCCATTTCTCAGGTGAACTCCGGCGACCTTCTTGAAACACCATCCGCCAACCTTTCCCAGGCCATAGCCGGTAAAATCCCCGGCGTCATCACATCTCAGACTTCCGGAGCACCGGGAGCAGATGATGCCAGCATTTATATCCGCGGTCGCGCCACATTTGCCGGAGATGCCCAGCCTCTTATCCTGGTTGACGGCATCGAACGTTCATTCTCGCAGATTGCCCCCGATGATATCGAGACAATATCTGTTCTCAAAGACGCCTCCGCAACAGCAGTATATGGTGTCCGGGGCGCCAACGGTGTTATGCTTATCACCACCAAACGCGGAAAGGAACAGAAACCTATCGTGAATCTTACGGCTTCATGGCAATGGCAGACCCCTACAAGGAAAGACACTTATCTGAATTCATATGATTCTGTAGTGCTTCTCGAAGAGGCACTTGCCAATGACGGTCTCCCCTCCCAGTTCTCCGCCGGAGATATGGAAATGTACCGCATGTCGGTCAACGGAATGTTATCGGGAGTTGACGCTCTCCTCTATCCCAATGTTGACTGGTATGATCAGCTTTTAAGTTCTTCCGCTCCTTCACAGCGTTACAATGCCAGCGTGAGAGGCGGAACAAAGAGAATGAGATATTACGCTTCTCTGGAATATTATGACCAGGGTTCATTATTCAAGAACCTGTCGAACGACCAATACGGCAACTCATCTTCCCTTCATTACCGTCGTTACGGATTCAGGGCTAACGCAGACTTTTTCCTTACCAAGGATCTTGAACTTTCTGTAAACTTCGGAACCCGTTTCGAGGAAAGGAAAGGCCCGAACTCAAACGAAAGCGACAATTACAGCCAGCTGTTCTATGAAATGAACCATACTCCGGGATGGCTTTTCCCAGTGGCTTATCAGGTTCAGAACGGCGATCAGATGAAGACCCTCTACGGAGGTAGCTCACAGTATCAGAACAATCCTTATGCAATCCTTGCCGAAGGAGGTTATTACAAGGCTGTAAACACCGTAAATGAAACCAACCTTATTCTTGATTACAAGATGGACTGGCTCACTCCGGGCCTTGCAGTCAGAGGTATGGCTTCTTTTGACTATGAAAGCTATCACCGCACAACCTACGGTAAAAACTTCGCCACGTATGAGCTGAACGACCGCAATAATTATGAAAGTATCGAAGCCTACAACCGTTTCAATACCGACACTCAGCTTACAAGCTGGAAAGACAGTTTCAGCATCTACAAATTATATGTGGAGGCTCAGATTAATTATAACAGAACTTTCGCCGACCTGCATGATGTGACTGCCATGGTTCTTTACATGCAGAACGACTATCGCTACAACAGCGACCTTGCTAAGAGATATCAAGGTGTGGTTGGTCGTGTCACATATGCCTACGACGGACGTTACCTGTTTGAGTTTAATGCGGGTTACAACGGTTCTGAAAACTTTGCCAAACACAAACGTTACGGTTTCTTCCCATCTTTCTCAATAGGATGGCGACTCACACAGGAGAAATTCATGGAACAGGCAAGTGACTGGCTTAGCAATCTTAAGATCCGCGCCAGCTATGGTGAGGTAGGAAATGATGTTTATCAGGTGAACGGTATCACCCAACGCTTCCTTTACGAACAGAAATGGAGCCAGATCGGCAACGACTATTTCTTCGGATCTAACGGAACAACAGGTATTTTTGAAGAACAATATCCTAACTATGGAGTGACCTGGGAACGCGCACATAAATATAATGTGGGTCTTGAATTCGGTTTCTTTAATAACTCCCTTAGCGGAAATGTCGATTTCTTCTATGAGAAACGAAACGATATCCTTACCGAATATCTCACGCGTCCCTGGTGGCTTGGTGTGACTTCCGCAGCCGGTAACCTTGGAAAGACAACCAATAAAGGTTTCGAAATCGAGCTTCATTATAACAATAAGATCGGCAATGATTTCAACTATAGCATCGGTGGTACTTACTCGCATGCAAAGAACAAGATCACCGCTATGGACGAACCTGAACTGAAAACAGATTACAGGAAACGTGAAGGTCATCCAATCGGCCAATACTACGGACTTGTTTGCGACGGGTTCGTAACCGAGGCTGACATAAACAGCGGAAATCTTCCTGTTTCTACCTTCGGTAACGTGAAAGTCGGCGACCTGAAATATAGAGATATGAACGGTGACGGTTTTATCGATGACCGTGATGAAACATTCATAGGCTGGAGCGATATCCCGGAAAACACCTATGCAATCAATCTGGGCTGCAATTGGAAAGGGATCGGATTCAGCATTATGTTCCAGGGGGTTGACCACGTAAGCCGTTATTATGATGCCGAAGCCATGTATGCTTTCGTGGCCGGCGGCAAAGTGAAACAACATCATCTCGACCGCTGGAATCCTCAAAGATCGGAGGCCGAAAACCTTGCTAATGCAAAATATCCGTTGCTTCATTATGACAGCTATGGCGACCATAACCAGAGAACCAACTCATTCTTCCTGAAAAACGGTTCTTTCTTCCGCCTTAAGAATATAGAGTTGTCATATTCCTTACCGGAAAAATGGATAAAACATGCCTATATGACTCAATGCCGTTTCTTCATCAATGCCAATAATGTGGTGACATGGGATCATCTTGGAGGTCTTACCGACCCGGAAAGCAACGGTTCCAACAAATATCCGATTTGCCGCACGATGAACTTCGGTGTAAACATCCAATTCTAATTTCTACGAAAAATGAGAAAATTTAATATAAATATATGCCTGGCAACTCTTGCGATCGCAGCGGGATTCTCCTCTTGCAGCGACTATCTCGAGAAGCAGCCCTCTAATGAGCTTACCCAGGAAAAAGTAATGGCAGACTGGAATCTTTTTGAAGAATTCCATTATGATACCTACAATTTCCTGCGTCATGGCGCCATGCGTCTGGGAAATTCCTGGCTTGACGCAGCCACCGATCTGGCAGAAACATCTTTTGCCACCGGAGGAGCGCGTACTTCCTTCAATATCGGGAATTATTATTCGGGAGGCGGATGGTCGGAACTTTCCGACACATGGGAAAGCCGCTACCGCGGTATCCGCAAATGCAATATGGTGCTTGAAAACATCAACACCGTGCCCAAAAACCCGATCAATACAGATGAGGAACATCAGGTTTACGTGAATATTTTCACTGCGGAGGCCCGGTTCTTCAGAGCTTATTTCTACTGGGAAATGTTCCTTCGTTTCGGTCCTGTGCCAATCATAACCGAAGTGCTCGATCCGGATAAGGATATCATTACAGGCTACACCGACCGTCCAACGGTAAAGGAATATGTGGTTGATTTCATCCTGAAAGAACTGGAAGAAGCTGAACCTTATCTTCTTGATTATGAAACAGCCTGGAATTCATCGCGAGCAGGGCGTCTATCTCAGCCGGCAGCCCGGGCTCTCGCATCAAGAATAAAGCTTTATATGGCCTCTCCGAGATATTCAGCTCAGAGCGGAATAAGCTGGCAGGAAGCTGCCGATGCTGCCAAAAGTTTCATAAACGACTACGGAATGAATTTCGGTCTTTTTGCCGAAGAAAATATTTCCGGCATGGAGAATTATGGAAATGCAGTGTTAAGAAGTTCTTACACCGGCAACAATAACGAAACCATCTTCTTCAGGAATGATCCGGTGATCGGATGGGCAGGAATCTCAATTGACACTCCTGTGGGCGAAGGTGGCAGCGGAGGAAACTGTCCGTCACAGAATCTTGTGGATATGTATGACATGGCCGACGGTTCATCTCCTTTTGCTCAATATGATGCAACCGGAGCTCCTGTTTATGGCGCTTCACTTACTCCTGCCATCAACAGAGCAAGCGGATATTCCGAAGCCTTCATGTGGAACAACCGCGATCCGCGTCTTGCTGCAACAGTCCTTTATCAGGGCACTCCATGGGGTACCATGAGGGATAACAGCACAATAGACGTGAGACCCGGCATGGCAGACAATCCCACAGGAAATGCCAATGCAACTCCAACCGGTTATTATATGAGAAAATATATCCCGGCTACAATCCTGAGTTCAAACCACGGGGGTACAGCCTATCGTTTATGGACCATCATCCGTTATGCAGAAATTCTCATGAATTATGCTGAAGCCCTTAATGAGGTTCAAGGTCCCTGTCAGGAAGTTTTCGAAATGCTCGACGCAGTGCGCCACAGAGCCGGAATCACGGGTAATGTAGCCGACAGAGCCGACCTACAGAGTAAAGATGCAATGAGAAACTTCATTCACAAGGAAAGGACAGTTGAATTTGCATTTGAAGAACATCGTTCCTGGGATGTGCGTCGCTGGAATGTGGCCGTTGAAGCTCTTGGCCGTCCTATTTATGGAATAGAAGTAGCCATGGATGGCACCATCAGCCGCAAAATAGCTCAGGAAAGGGTATTTGAACAAAGAATGTACCTTTATCCAATTCCTGAAGGAGAATATTGGAAAACCGGAATTGAAAATAACCCCGGATGGTAATACTTAAAATCCAACCTACAGAAAATTCGATAAATATGAAGAATATCATAGAATATATAACATCCAAAGGACGACTTGTCATTGCCGGCGCCGTTTTGGTTTTCGGAATGACGGGTGCCTTGGCGGCTCCGACCGGGAACACTGTCCGTGGAAAAGTAGTGGATCCCGAAGGAAATCCAATTCCGGGAGCTATGGTGAATCTCGCTGAGCAAAGCAAAATGGTGTTTACTGACGAGAATGGAGAATTCTCAATCAAAGATGCCAATTATGACGATGAAGTGAACGCTTCATGCGTGGGATATATCACTAAGATCACACCGGTGGAAGATTTCAACGAACCACTCGTGATTACTCTTGATCCGGAAACTGATCCTTATGCAGCGTTGGCTCCCACAGCTTTCGGTTCACAACAGAAGAAATATCTTACTGACTCACGTTCAGTTGTAACCGGTGAGGAATTACAGAGATATCCCGTAACTGTTCTGCAGAATGCATTTAATTCGGTGCTGCCCGGTGTGGAAACATATGAATGGTCGTCAGAACCGGGATGGACTGAAACCCAGATGTATGTAAGAGGTATCAGAACCTTGAATACTTCGGCCCGTAATCCTCTCATCATTGTGGACGATGTGGAACGCGATCTTTCTTTCCTTGACGCTTATCCGATTGAAACCGTTACAGTTTTGAAAGATGCAGCTGCCACCGCTCTGTATGGAATGCGTGGTGCCAACGGTGTCATCCTCGTGACTACCAAACGTGGTGAAGCCGGCAAGACCCGTATTGATTTCACCCAGGAAGTAGGTTTCCAGACTCTCTCCAACAAAATGGAAACTCAGAATTCCTACAATATGGCTCTGACCAGAAATCAGGTTAGATATCTCTCCGGAATGGAACCCATGTACAGTGCCGAACAGATTGAAAAATACCGTCAGGTATGTGCCGGCGAAACAATGACCGGAATGGACAAGTACAGGTATTTCAATACAAACTGGTTCGACCAGCTCTATCGTGAGACTGCCCCTGTCTTAAAGACCAATTTCCAGATTTCTGGCGGTAACAACCGGACAAGATATTATGTATCCTTCACTTATCTTCGTCAGGAAGGTATGTGGAATTCCGAATGGACCAATATGATGGACCGCTACACAATGCAACATATCCTGAACCGTTGGAACCTTCGCTCGAATCTTGACATCCAAGCCAATAAGTATCTGAGAGTCAGCCTTGACCTCGGTGGACGTATAGACAATATCAATCAGCCGACCACTTCTGTGTTCAACCTGACAACATTCGGAGCCGTCGAGGCCAATCCAATGGAACCGGTCTATACTCCCCAGGGATACATCTATTCATCTACGACAGCCAATAACCCGGCACGTCTTTTAGGTTCTGCCGGCCAGGAAAAAAACCGCAGAAGAAGCCTTTATTCAACAGTTGACCTTCTTGGCAATCTGGATCCTATCACAAAAGGACTTGAAGCAAATCTGGTTGTCAGTTTCGATGCTTTCGACGTGTTCAGGTCAAATCAGGTGAACAGTATCAATACCTATTCCTACGATTATACCAATGTGAATGCGGAGACAATCGATGATTTCACACTAACTCCTACAACCACCTACACCGAACTCACCAATCCGACTGCTGAAGAACGAGCAAACTCATGGACTCTGAATTTCAGATTCGGATTCAAATATAACCGTGATTTCGGAATGCATCATGTGGATGCCAACGCATTTGTGAGGAGCTATCAGCAACGTCTGAACGTGGCGGAACCTTTTGCAGATATGTCAATGTATTCGTCTGACAGGTATCTCTCATGGAACGGCCTGGTAAACTACGCTTTTGATAATCGTTACATCATTTCGGCCAATATCTCGAGAATGGGTAATGATAATTTTGAACCGTCACACCGTTGGGGCACATTCTGGGGTGTTTCCGGAGCCTGGGTGATGTCGAACGAAAAATTCATCTACAACCCTAATCTTGAACTGTTGAAGCTGCGTGTTTCATATGGTAAGACAGGACAAAGCACCACAGGAGCCGGCAGATATCCTTATCAGTCAATCTTCAGATCTGACAACGGATACGGTTTCGGATTTAACAACACCTGGGTGCCCGGTTATATGGAATCCTTGGCCGGAAACATCAACAGCCGCTGGGAAGTATCCAAAATGCTTAATGTAGGTGTGGATTGGGATCTCTGGCACCGCAGGTTCTACGGTTCTTTAGACCTTTTCAAAGAATGGCGTTCGGATATCCTTATCGACCGTTCATCCGTACCTGACATCTTAGGCATAAGCTATGCAAAAGACTCTTATGGAAAAGTGCAGACAAGAGGTTTTGAATTGGTTATCGGACATTCCAACACTATCGGCAAAGTAAATTATTCTATTGAAGGCCAGTTATCCTGGAACCGTAACAAAATAATTGAAATGGATGAAACCGAACCTCTCGTTGAATGGCAGAGAAAGACCGGTCGTCCGATATTTGAATACACATCCGTGCAAGGTCTTTATGAAAGTTCATTCAATGGAACAGTGGGAGGATGGAATCAATACCAGTTTGTAGAATGGGCTTCAGATCCGTCATTAATAGCCTCAAGCCATCAGGATGCTATAGACCATCCCGAAAAATACCCGTATAATTCCGCATCAGCAGGATCACAACCGCTTGGTACCGCAGTATTCAAAGATCTAAACGGCGACCGTCTGATCGATGAACGTGACAAGATGCCTCTCGGCTATACCATCATTCCGGAACTCACACCTTCACTTAATCTAAGTGTAAGTTATGCCGGCTTTGACTTGCGTTGTGTTCTCACTGCTTACCTTAACCGCTCTGTCTTTGTTTCTCCGGCAGCCGTATTCTCAGGATGGTCAAATATGGGAACCCATGAGGTGGTTAATATGTGGGGCTATTACACTGATGACCCGACAGATCTCCGCAACATCAATGCCAAATATCCGCGTCCCGTTTATGGCGGTTTCAACAATATCGATTCAAACCGCGACACCCGCACTTATGAAAATGACATCTGGATCATGAACGGTGATTATCTTGCCCTCCGCAACATCGAATTCGGTTACTCTCTTCCAATAAAGCTGATAAGCAAAATCCATATGAGCGAATGTCGTTTCTATTTCAGTGCATACAACATAGCAAACTGGAGTCATCTTCCAAAAGGTATGGATCCTGAAAAGCCTATGTCTTATTGCTGGTGGTATCCCAAGACAAGGACATTCAACTTTGGTGTTCATCTAAGCTTCTAATATTTCAAGCAACAATCATCATGAAAGTTAATATTATAAAATATGTCTCGATAGCTTTCCTTTTAACCGGAGCTATCTCCTGCAGCGACTTCCTTGACAAAGAGGTCGACCTTACCCAGCAGGCAGACAATGTATTTAATGATTACGATATGACACGAGGTTTTCAGGCAAGACTCTATACATATCTTCCTGATGCTTTCGGAGCCATAGCCGGCGGAGACAACTGTTCCCGCGACTGTATGACAGATAATGCTGTGTGTTACTGGCAGAACGGTATGCATACAATCCTCAACGACGGCTACACAGCCAATAGCCATGGTTATGCCGCCGGATTCTGGAGGAATGACTATGCGGCCATCCGTGCAGCCAATCAATTTCTCCTTAATGCAAAATCAGGAGTGATCGGGAATGCTGAGAAAGCCGGGGATGACAATCGTCTTTATGACCGTTGGATTGCGGAGACCCGGGTGCTCCGTGCCATTTTCCATTTCGATCTTATCGGATGGTTCGGAGATATTCCGATTGTAGGCGACGATGAAAACGGAACCCCTATTATTCTGGAACCAAGTTCAACCATTCCTGAAAGGACACCGGCTGCAGAAGCTCTCAAGTGGGTTGCCGACGAATGTGACAAATATAAAGATGACCTTCCTTTCCGTTACTCCAATGAAGAGGAAAACTGGGGAAGAGTCAACGGAGCTGCCGCTTACGCCTTAAAGGCACGTGCATTGGTTTACCGTGCCTCTCCTCTGAACAATCCATCCAACAACACGGAATGGTGGAACGAGGCGGTTCAGGCATGCGTGGATTTCTTCAACAAGAATAATCAGCAAGCAAATCCCTACAGACTTCACAGCATAGGCGATCCGAATCAAAATTATTATGACTGTTTCACAACAAATCCGGTTCATAATAATGAATACATTCTGAGCCGTTCGGTCTGGGATCAATACACCATTGAACTGGCATTCTCTCCTTGCGGATTCTCCGGAACCGCCAATTCAACAGGACGTAACAACCCCACTCAGAATCTTGTGGATGCATACGAAACCATCAACGGTCTTCCAATTGACCAGGATCCTTCCTATGATCCGCAGAATCCTTTTGTCAACAGGGATCCACGTCTTGAACAGACAATCTTCCATCACGGATCTGTCTGGGGGGACGCTCTTGATAATGAGCAAAGAGAAGTGGATGTGACTTTTGGTGAAGGTATCGACTATCAGGCGCTTCATGGCGGCACGCTTACCGGTTATTACACCAAGAAATACGTCTCAAACATGTCATGGCAGAATCCTCACACATTCCCCAAAGCATGTCCGATTTTCAGATATGGCGAAATGCTGCTTAACGCTGCCGAGGCTCTGAATGAAGCAGGAAGGACTTCTGAAGCTTTTGCTTATGTAAACCAGGTAAGAGCACGCGTCGGAATGCCGGAATATTCGGGTATGGATCAGGCCACACTGCGTGAAAGAATCAGGAATGAACGCAGGATAGAACTCTGTTTCGAAGACCATCGTTTCTTCGATGAACGCCGCTGGAAGCTATTCGAAGGTCAGACTCAAAGCTCCGAAACTTCACTTCCGCGTTATAAACAGGTGTATAATATCTATGGCGTTACTGTCCGTCCGGGTACAGCTACAGTATTCACCTACGGTCCCGCTGAAACTTACAATGTAAGGGTTTTCAACTCTCCGAAGAATTATTATTTCCCCATTCCTTATACTGAAGTAGTAAGAACCGGATTGCCACAGACTCCGGGTTGGGAAATGTAATTTTTACATATCATAGGTTATCTTAAATTGAATGACAAGAATTCTTATGAACAAGAAAATATATTTACCGCTCCTTGCTGCAGGCCTCCTTTTATTAGGAGCCTGTAGTGACGACGATGTCAACTACAATGAAACGGGGGGCATAGAGCTTCAGACTCCACAGATGCAGAATATCGGGAGCACCTACATAAAGCTAAGCACTCCTTTCACTAAAAGTGATGATGTGGAATACACAAAGGCAGGTTATGTGATCTCCTCCACCTCGGAGAACCCGACTGTATTCGACAATACGTATGAAGTGAAACTAACCAATGGTTCTCCCTTGACTTTGACAATTTCCAACCTGGCACCATCTACCCGGTATTATGTCAGAGCTTTCATTGCACGCTTCAGAGGACCGGTTGTTTATTCTGAAACTTATTCCTTTACAACCAACCAGGGAACAATCGACGAAGAACTTCAAAACTATCAGGGCCCGGCCTATGAAGATTATTATGTGGATCTTTCCTCCTGGGCTAACAGAGATAAATGGAATCTTGCAAATGTGCACGACCCCACGGTAGTCAAAGCTTCCGACGGTTATTTCTATATGTACCAGACTGATGCTTCCTACGGAAACGCACATGAAGCAGGCGGACATTTCCACGGACGCCGTTCGAAAGACCTTGTAAACTGGGAATATCTCGGAGGCACAATGCAGTCGGTTCCAGAGTGGGTTTATGAAAAATATAATGAGATCCTTACCGGAATGTCACTTCCTTCCATAACTGCCGACCAGATAAACTTCGGTTATTGGGCTCCCAGTGTTGTGAAGGTGAATGATTCTTTATACAGGATGTATTATTCCCTTGTGCCCGATCGGAACTTTGATGGAGACAATTCATGGGGAATTCCTTCCATCATAGGACTTATGGAAAACAGTAATCCGGCCAATAACGACGGATGGGAAGATAAAGGATTCGTGATCTGCAGTTCTTCCGATAAGGGTCTGAACTATCATGTATCAACTACCGACTGGGCTAACGCATATGCAAAGTTCAATGCCATTGACCCCTCTGTCATAATCACTGAAAACGGTGAACATTGGTTGATTTACGGCTCATGGCATAGCGGCATAGCAGCTGTGGAATTAGATCCGTCAACCGGCAAGACCCTGGAGCCGCTCGGCAATCCATGGGGAACAGCCGAAGATATCGCCGCTTACGGCAAACTTATCGAGACCCGCGAAATGGGCAGCCGCTGGCAGGGTTCAGAAGGACCTGAAGTGGTTTATCATGACGGAATGTACTATCTCTTCCTCGCGTATGACGGACTTGATGTTCCTTACAATACACGCGTTGTCCGTTCAAGTAATATTGAGGGACCATATGAAGATATTACCGGCACTGATGTAACTAACGTCGGAGGAAACGCTTATCCGGTGGTGACTCATCCTTATAAGTTTAATAATTCAT
>JAFLTN010000320.1 GCA_022510445.1 Muribaculaceae bacterium
GTGAAATGGTAGACACGAGGGACTTAAAATCCCTTGGCCCGAAACGGCCGTGCGGGTTCGATTCCCGCCCGAGGCACTGGAAAAAAAGAGTCAACTAATTGAATTTCAATAGTTGGCTCTTTTTGTGTGTCGATTTTTGCCGACTTTTTGGCGAGATATTTGGCCGGTCAAAAAAGCCGTTGTAAAAATGATAGGAACTTTGTATATTTGAGACGCCGTTTGATTTTAACACATATTGCATGACCGCTATAGTTGGAATACTGAACAAACAAGCTGTCGCTGTTGCTGCAGATAGTGCTGTGACTGTGGGTGGAGGTACAAAGATTTATAATACCGCCAATAAAATCTTTAATCTGTCTAAAGGGTGTCCTGTTGGAATTGCAATTTATGGTAATGCTGCGCTCAATAGTTGTATTCCTTGGGAAGTTGTTATCAAGATGTATAGAAAACATATAGGTAAAAAAACATTTCCTATGCTATCTGGGTATGCAGACGATTTTTTC
>JAFLTN010000321.1 GCA_022510445.1 Muribaculaceae bacterium
GGATTGAAGGGAAGGTTGGAAAGTTGGAAAGTTGGAAGGTTGGAAAGTTGGAAAGTTGGAAGGTTTGGGGATTGAGGAGGTATTAGAGGGACTGGGAGGCAGATTTCTGCAGGAAATCGGAATAAGCCAACTTGATCCCTTCTCTCAATTCAGTTTTGTATTTCCATCCCATATTGGCAGACTTGCTCACATCGAGGAGTTTCCGGGGTGTGCCGTTAGGTTTGCTTATGTCCCATTCGATGCAACCTTCATACCCTATTATTTCAGCCACCAGAGCGGTGAGATCGCGTATGGTGATTTCCTTGCCGGTACCGGCGTTGACAGTTTCATTCCCGGAATAATTGTTCATCAGGAAAACACAGAGGTCGGCCAAATCATCCACATATAGGAATTCTCTAAGAGGAGAACCATCGCCCCAACACGTCACAGAGGGTAATCCGGCTTCTTTGGCTTCATGGAATCTTCGGATCAGAGCAGGAAGTACGTGTGAATTTTCCGGATG
>JAFLTN010000322.1 GCA_022510445.1 Muribaculaceae bacterium
AGAGGCCTACGGCGTCCATTTGTCCTATCATTGCATCTCAAACTATCCCATCCATCCCTCTTTCCAACCTTCCAACCTTCCCTCTTTCCCTTGCTTTTGGAGGCTGGAAGCCTCCGCTCCATCACCCAATCCAGCCCCTCAATCAGTATTCGCTTTAAACTTTAAACTTTCAACTTTAAACTTTAAAACTTTAGCGAAGCTTAAAGTTTTATAAACCTTCTTCCGTTGTTCTTCTTCACCTCCATTATACCGTCGTAGGAAGCCTTAGCCTTCGCGGCACCTTCGGGGTTAAGAGAATTCTGAAGAGAGTTAAGCATTGTGATCGCTTCGTCTTCGCTTCCCTGCAAATAGAGCAACATTGCCTTCGCATAGTCGGCCTCCGGAGTCTCCTGAGTCACTTTCGACATATATCTTTGTGCCTGGATCATGTCGCCTCTCTGCATTGCAGCCACTGCCGCGTTGAGGTTGGCGGTTTCATCCTCCGGATACATAGTAACGGC
>JAFLTN010000033.1 GCA_022510445.1 Muribaculaceae bacterium
AGGAATTTCAAAGGTTAAAAACGGAGGAACAGAAGCAAATAGGATGGTCAGTCAAGAGGGAACTTTCAAAGATTAACTACCGAATCCATACCGATGCTATAAAAGAGAATCTTATTCCCAAGGAAATAACGCCGGCTCAGGCGAGTGTTATTTATGCGAATGAAGCTGATGTTTTAAACATGGCTCTCTTTGGGAAGACAGCAAAACAATGGAGAGACGAGAAACCATCTTTAAAAGGTAATATAAGGGATTATGCCACTATAAATGAATTGATATGCCTTTCCAATATGGAAAATCTCAATGCAGTGTTTATTGAACAGGGTATGGCACAGTCCGAACGATTGATAAAACTCAATCAAATTGCCATTCATCAGATGTCAGTATTGGAATCCGGTACAAATGGTAGAAAATTGCTGAAATAGAATTAAACATGGAATGAAAGCCAATAAGAATGCCTGAGCTTTTTAAAAAGCTCAGGCATTTCTATTAATAACAGTAAGGTTATTTATTGATCATCACTTTCTTGCCGTTTATGATGTAGATGCCTTTTTCAAGCTTCTTAAGGTCATCGGCATTTTCTGTATTAATAACGTTGATACCTTAGAAACAGTTGCGGTCAACTGCAATTCTTCCGTCACCTTCAGATTGTGCTTTTCTCCTAATATTGTCAATGATTCGGCAGGAGTTGCAACTACATTTACAGTTACAGTTGTACTCTCAGAGCTGGCTGCATTAGAAACCCTCACGATGATTTCTGTGGTTCCAATGCTCAAGGCAGTAATTGTTCCGTTTTCTACTTTTGCCACTTCCGGTTGGCTGGAACTCCAATCAATCTTCGGGTCAGTAGCATTGGAAGGATTGACAGTTGCAATCAATATTTCCGTGCCACCGACATAAAGGCTGGTCGGACCTTCCTTATCTACAGTTACTGAAGTTATCGGTCTTGAAGCCACCGTGACGGTAAATTTCTCTGAAGTAACATTTCCTGCCACATTGGTGGCAGTTACCGTAATGTCGGTTGTACTGTCTTGATGGCTGCAAGAGTAACGCTTACTGCGTTATCGGTAACAGTGGCGACCTCAGTATCAGAAGATGTCCATTTGTAAGTAATCGGAGTTGTAGCTTTTTCCGGATTCACAGTGGCAAAAGTAGTAGTCAAGTAAATTTTTCAAAGTGGTTAAAGAAGGGTGCGGCGGCCTGTCTTCATAACGTCGCACCCGCAGTCGAGAGGGGGTGTGTCAAAGTGATTTGCCACACCCTCGTTTTTTTGAGGGATTATTAGAAATCTGTAATTTTGAACTCACAAATTTAGAGCGAAGTAATATCCTATCATGAGAATACTCTTATTCCGTCTATTATTCATGAGAATACTGTTTGCTGTATTGGTTCTTCTCACATTGTTTATCCCTGTAAAAGCGAATGTCATGGAGTCACCAAACGGACTTCTGACACTTAAGACTGAAGGAGATACTCTCTCACTTTTCTATAAAAATTTACCGGTGACAAAAATAATTCCGGAAGGACTTATCACTGAAAAAGGGATATCAAACGTTATTCTTGACAATCCGGAATTTTCCGGCAATATTAAAGAAGAATACGAGATGATCACCGGCAAAAAAAGATTCTGTTCCAATGAAGCCTGTGAATATATTTTCAGAAAAGTTGATTCATTGAAAAATCAGGCCGATCTGATTGTCAGACTTTATAACGACGGACTCGCATTCCGGTATAGGCTCTGCGGTAATAAGAATGAAAAAATCTTTGAAGAAAAGACATCCTATCTAATCCCGGAGGGAACAAGCCGTTGGATAATGAAATGGAGAGATTCCTACGAGGAATTCTTTCCAAAAACTCTCACAGGCAAAGACTCCCTGAACTCCCATTGGGCATACCCGGTTCTTACTGAACCTACACCCGGCGTTTTTGCCCTGATTTCCGAAGCCGGTATTGAGAAAGGTCACGCTGCCTCCTCTCTCACAAATAAAAACGATCCCGAAATTTATCAGATAACTTTCCCGGATACAGCCATTACCGGTAAGGGGGAATATTTGACTCCCTGGAGAGTGGTTATTGCAGGGGACTTATCAACTCTGGTGGAGTCAACATTGATCACAGATGTTTCACGACCCTCTGTCTTAAAGGATACTGACTGGATAAACCCCGGATCGGTTTCATGGATTTATTGGGCCTATAACCATGGATCAAGCGATTACGATATAATCTGCCGTTATGTTGACATGGCGGAAGAACTTGATTTACCCTACATGCTGATAGATGCTGAATGGGATGAAATGGGTAAGGATAAAACCGTTGAAGATGCCGTAAATTATTCTCTCGGCAAAGGAATCAAACCGATGATATGGTATAATTCCACCACCGGATGGATCGACGGTGCTCCCGGTCCAAAATACCGTCTCAATGACCCTGATGCCAGAGAACAAGAATTCGACTGGTGTGAGAATCTCGGTATAGCGGGTGTTAAAATTGATTTCTTTTCAGGTGATAGCCAACCCACTATGGATTATTATATAGACTTGTTGGAATCTGCAGCCCGACATCATCTTTTAGTGAATTTTCACGGCGCCACGCTGCCACGGGGCTGGCAGAGGACCTATCCCCATCTGATGACCACTGAAGCCGTCTATGGAGCTGAATGGTATAACAACAAACCGGATCTTACAAAAAGGGCCTCATCACATAATGCCACATTACCTTTCACAAGAAACATTGTAGGTTCTATGGATTACACTCCATGCACATTTTCCGATTCACAGCATCCACATATCACATCAAAAGCCCATGAGCTTGCATTGACTGTTCTTTTTGAGTCAGGCCTGCAGCATTTGGCAGATCGCCCGGAAAGTTATCTGTCGCAACCCGAACAGGTTAAAATCTTTTTAGGAAGCTTACCGACAGTGTGGGATGAGACTCATTTGATCGACGGTTATCCAGGTGAATATGCTGTTCTGGCACGAAGGAACGGTAATAAATGGTATATAGCAGGAATAAACGGAACCGACCACCCGATTCCCTTAAAATTGAAAATTCCCTCAGGGATTCAGGAAGGCAAAGCAGAACTCTTTCTTGATGAGCCCTTAAACAATGACTGGCTCATCAAAAATTATAATCTTAGCGAACTTCCGGAGAAAATAGAATGTATGCCCCGGGGAGGTTTTGTCCTCACTTTAGCCTTTTGACCCTCCTCTTTCCAGGTGAGATAAAAGCGCCGGGATTTTTTTGCTGTGAGGTCTAAAATTATTGTAACTTTGCAAAAGGAAGTTAGGCAAGGTTATGATCATTGAGCTGAAAGACATTAATAAAACTTATCAAGGAGCAGTGCCGCTGCATGTGCTGAAAGGTATAAACTTAGGGATTGAACAGGGAGAGCTCGTCTCCATCATGGGGGCGTCAGGCTCCGGGAAATCTACCCTTCTCAATATTTTGGGCATACTCGATAATTATGATTCGGGAGAATACCGGCTGGATAATATCCTCATAAAAGATTTGTCTGAAAACCATGCTGCAGAACTTAGAAACAAAATGATAGGTTTCGTTTTCCAATCGTTCAACCTGATCGGTTATAAAAACGCCCTGGAAAACGTGGCTTTGCCATTATTCTATCAGGGAGTTTCACGCAAAAAACGGAATCAGTTAGCCATGGAACAGCTCGAACGCATGGGACTTGCCGAGAGAGCCCATCATCTCCCCGGAGAACTATCGGGTGGGCAGAAACAGCGCGTAGCAATTGCCAGAGCCTTGATAACCAACCCAAAGATTATCTTGGCTGATGAACCTACCGGAGCCCTGGATTCAAAAACATCAAAGGAAGTGATGGAAGTATTCCGAAACCTTAACAACGACGGAATGACCATAGTGATAGTGACCCACGATCCCGGGGTGGCCAAAGCGACCGACAGGATAATAAGGATTGAAGACGGACTTATTGTGCCCGAAACAGAGCCGATTCATGTTTGATCTTTTCAGGGAAATATCACAGACTTTAAAAAACAACAAGCTACGTACTTTCCTGACGGGGATTGCGGTGGCCTGGGGTATCTTTATGCTGATAGTGCTCCTGGGTATGGCAAGAGGGGTGGTGAACTCTTTCGAGAACACAGGATGGGCAAAAACTTCCAAAAGAATAAACGTATATCAGGGGGTCACCTCACAGGCATATAAGGGATATTCCGAGGGAAGAAACATCCGGCCCGACCTTGAGGATATGGATCTCCTGGAAGAGAAAAACAAGGATCATGTGGCTGATGTAACTTCATATACTTCTCTCGGGACTGTTGTTTTTTCCACTCCGAAAGACTATATCTCCATACAGCCGCAAGGTGTCTATCCGAATGAACAGAAATTAGCCAATCTCAAGCTCACGGCCGGAAGGTTCATCAATGATGCAGATATTGAATACAAGAGGAAAACCGTGGTGATGGAAGAGAAGAATGCCAAGGCTCTCTTCGGCGATGCCGGGGAAGCGGTCGGCAAAAGAATAGACGGAATCGGTTTGTCATGGCTTGTAGTGGGAGTTTATGCCCACGACTGGAGAAATGACGTCTATGTGCCTTTTACCACTGCAAAACTCCTGAATGGTAATGACAAGACCGTGAGCAATCTGAATGTGGAGATAAAAAACGTAACCACGATTGACGACGGGGAAATCACGGAACAGAAAATCAGGGAATCTCTTGCACGCAAACATGATTTTTCTCCGGAAGACAAAAGCGGCCTGTATTTTTCAAACCGGTTTACCGATTATCTGAAGAACAAAACAGCTTTTGACATCCTCAACATGAGCGTATGGATTATCGGCATCTTCACACTGCTTTCCGGAATAGTCGGAGTGAGCAATATAATGTTCGTTTCCGTAAGGGAAAGGACTCACGAGATAGGGGTAAGGAGGGCAATCGGAGCAAAGCCGAGAAACATTCTTATCCAGGTGATCACAGAAAGTATAGCGATAACAACCTTATTCGGCTATATCGGAGTTGTTTTGGGAATGATTGTGACCCAGATAATCGCTTATGGAGTCAGAGGGAGCGATTTCCTTGACAATCCGACAGTGTCGCTAAGGATAGCTCTCGAGGTGACGGTTGTTTTGATAATTGCAGGATCTTTTGCAGGATTTTTCCCGGCAATGAAGGCTACAAAAGTGAAACCGGTGGAGGCATTGCGTGACGAATGAAAAATTCTCTCTTCGATATTGATAACTGGCGTGAAATCGGGGCAACCCTGTCGCGGAACAAGACACGGACTTTTCTGACAGCTTTCGGAATCTTCTGGGGCACCGCCATGCTTGCCATGCTATGGGGAGGAGCAGCCGGATTGAAGGGGATGCTGATGCGGAATTTTGAAGGATTCGCCACTAATATGGCCGTGATAACGGCAGGAAGGACCTCTATCCCTTACAAAGGGTTTAACAAAGGAATGAAGGTTAGAATCACACAGTCGGACCTTGACGCCATACGGACCCGGGTGCCGAATATCGAGGCATCTTCCGGTATACTGATGCAGACGGTTAATGTGGCATATAACACCACCGGGAAGACCAACGTGTTTTGTGAGGGGGTGGAACCTGATTATTTCAAGATCCAGACTCCTATATTGTATCAGGGACGGCTTTTCAACGAAATTGATATCAAAGAGAGGAAAAAAGTATCTGCTATAGGCAGGAATCTCGCCAGGGAACTTTTCGGCAATGACGACCCGATTGGGAAATTCATCAGCATAAACGGCATTTATTTCCAGGTGACGGGAGTGATCGGCCAATCGGGAGAATTCAGCATAGGCGACAAAATGGATGATTCCGTTTTCCTGCCGGAAAATGTGATGCGAAGTGCCTTCGCTCTTGGCACTAACGTTGACTTCATGATGTTTACGGTTGATCCGGGCCATGATCCCGACGAAGTGAAACCGATGCTTATGAGAGTGATACGCTCGAGTCATCCAATACATCCTGACGACGAGACTGCCATCAGGATGATGAATGTGGCGGAAGAATTCCGGAGAATTGACAATCTTTTCTTAGGAGTGTCGCTGTTAGCCCTGTTCGTGGGGGCCGGCACACTGATTGCCGGAATAATAGGGGTAGGAAACATTATGTGGATCATAGTAAAGGAGAGAACCCAGGAGATAGGAATCAGAAGGGCCATCGGAGCCAAGCCAAGAGACATTATCATCCAGGTGCTTTCAGAAGGAGTGGTGCTGACAGCAATTGCCGGAATTGCCGGAATCGTCTTCGCTACTTTAGTGCTTGCAGTTGTCGAGCATGTCACTTATGACCCCCTTGCCGGACCGGCACACTTCATGCTCAGATTCAGCCACGCGGTCTGGATCATGGCCGTATTCCTGATATTAGGAACCGCGGCAGGACTTATTCCCTCCCTGAAGACTATGAAGATAAAGCCCATCGAAGCCATGAGAGATAAATAATATACCTAAAAATATACCCATCGACAATATGAAAAGATTCTTCAAGACAGCAATGTGGATAGTGATCGCTCTGATTTTTATAGCCACATTCGTTTTCCTTTATCTTAACTCCGTGCCGGGAAAAACGGAATATTCAATCGTTAAGCCCAAGATCGGCAACATAGAAAAAACAACCGTCCTTACGGGCAAAATAGAACCCCGTGACGAGATTGATATAAAACCGCAGATTTCCGGTATAATTACGGAGATACACGTAGAACCCGGAGACATGGTGAAAGAGGGCGACATAATTGCAAAAATCAAGGTAATACCGGAAGCTTCTTCCCTATCCTCGGCTCAATCCAGGGTGGAATCTGCCGAGATAGCTCTTGCCGATGCCACTTCGAAATATGAAAGAAACAAAATGCTCTATGATAAGAAAATCATATCGAAAGAGGAATTTGAAACTTCGGAAACCACATGGGAACAGGCTCAGCGTGAACTTGACGCGGCCAAAGATGCTTTTCTGATTGTGAAAGAGGGGGTCTCGAAATATAACGCTGCGGAAAGTAATACCCTGGTAAGGGCCACTATTGACGGACTTATCCTCGATGTGCCTGTAAAGGTCGGAAGCTCCGTAATCCAGGCTAATACATTTAACGACGGAACCACAGTGGCAACTATCGCCGATATGAACAAACTGATTTTCCATGGGAAAGTAGATGAAACCGAAGTGGGACAGCTCACCCCCGGCATGCCTATGGAAATTACAATCGGTGCTCTCCCCGCTTTGCATCCCACTGCCATTCTGGAATACATAGCTCCCAAAGGGAAAGAGGAGAATGGGGCAAACACATTCGAGATTAAGGCAGCAATAAATGTGGATTCAATATCCGAACTTCGGTCGGGCTACAGTGCGAATGCCTCAGTGACCCTCTCCAAAGTAACCGACGTGGTAACGATTCCTGAGGGTGTGGTGACATTTTCCGGCGACAGCACCTATGTCTTCCTCCTGAAAGCGGATACCGGAGAGAAACAGGAATTTGAGAAGCATCCTATTGTGACCGGAACTTCCGACGGTATCAACATTCAGATTGTGGAGGGACTTGACACTTTGTCGAGAATCAGGGGCGATGAGATAAAGAAAACTGACAGACCATGAAAAAACTGATCCTATTCTTAATATCAGGTGTTTCTTCCCTTGCGGGAAATGCGTCGGAGAGCTGGAGCCTCGACAGCTGTATATCTTATGCCGTCAGCCATAATCTGACGGTCAAAAGCCGGGAACTCAGTGTGATATCGGGCGATCTTGATGTCACTGATGCAAAAGACCGTTTTCTGCCGAACCTGAGCGCAGGCGCACAGCAATCCTTCTCGTTCGGTCGGGGACTTACCTCTTCCAATACCTATGCAAACCGAAACACGTCACAATTCGGATGGAGCGTGCAGATGTCACTGCCGATTTTCCAGGGATTGAGAAACGTAAGAAACTTAGATTATTCCAAAGCAAATTTCCGCATGTTACTGGAGCAGCTCGAATCGGCAAAAGATGACGTAACGCTGTCGGTAATAGCCCAATATCTTCAGGTGCTTTATTATCAAGAGATGTATGCCGTTTCACTTGAACAGCTCAGATTGTCGAAAATCGAACTGGAACGGAGGAAAGAACTGCTTGAAGCCGGGAAAATTCCGGAACTCGACATCCTGCAGGCAGAGTCTCAGGTGGCACAGGATGAACTTTCGTCGGTTACTGCCCTCAATAATCAGAACCTGGCCCTCCTTGACCTGTCGCAACTGCTTGAACTGGAGTCGACAGCCGGATTCTCAATAGAACCTCTCGAAGCAGAAGCTCTGGAGTTGCCTCTGCCCTCACCGGAGCAAGTCTATGATTCAGCTTTATATGAGAATCATTCAATTTTGGCATCCCGTCTGGGAGTGGAAGTGGCAGGGAAATACGTAAAGCTGGCAGAATCCGGCTATCTTCCCACACTCTCCTTTTCGGCAGGAGTCGGCAGCAGCTATTATAAGACCTCCGGATATGAGAACGAGGGATTCGGAGGCCAGATGCGGCATAATCTGAGCCAGTCGTTGGGATTCTCTCTGAATATTCCGATATTCGATTCTTTTTCAACCAGGAATTCAATCAGGAAAGCAAAAGTTCAGCAGGCTTCGGCGGAACTCCAGCTGAGGGATGCCGAGATACAGCTTTATAAGGCCATCAATCAGGCTCACGCCCAGGCCGTGGCTGCCGAAAAGAGAATGAAATCGTCGGCCGTAGCTGAGAAATCTACAGGTGCCGCTCTTGAGGCAATGCGGGAAAAGTATAATTACGGAAAGGCAAATGCCACAGAATTTGAACAGGCTCAGTCAGCCTATATACAGGCTGTGAGCGATTCAGTGCAGGCAAAATATGAATATGTGTTAAGATGCCGGATTCTTCATTTCTATTATGCCTCACAGAAAGATTAAAAACTCTATACTCTCACAAAATCATGAAACCCATTGCCTTATTCTTATCATTAATCGTATTAAGTTCATGTTCTACCCCTAAATCGCCGGTTGACTATGTGGAGCCACGGATCGGAACAGCCAACAGCGTGACGGCAGCAGCCGGCATGTTCGGGAAAGGGACCGAGGAACTCGGTCAGACTCTGCCGGCTGTCCTTATGCCTAACGGCATGAACTTCTGGACACCCCAGACGCGCGACACGGAACAAAAATGTATCTCACCTTATTATTTCACCGATTCATTGTTCCAGGGATTCAGAAATTCACACTGGATAACGGGGGGTTGTACACAAGACTACGGCAGCATGACTCTTACAGCTCTCTCGGAGAACCTTAGAACTCTGCCGGAGTCAAGAGCAACCTTGATGGACAAGAATTCCGAAAAATCAAGACCCGATTATTATTCAGTGTATCTTCCCGCGGAAAATATGCTTGCCGAGATGACGGCTACTTCCAGAGCCGCTCTTTTCCGCTTTACTTTCCAAAATGGAGATGAAGGTTTTATCGTGGTGAATCCCAACAGCGACGAAGGCGAGGGATATGTGGAGATAGATTTGGAAAACCGTCGGATAACCGGGTATAATCCTGTTCACCGTATTTACCAGGGATGGGGTGAACCGGCAGGTTTTTCCGGTTGGTTTGTGGTGGAATGGGAACAGGATCTCGATGTGACCGGTTACGGAGTATATCATAATGAGGAAGTTTATGAAAATGAAGACCGGATCGGCAATACGACCGGTATCGGAGCCTATATAACGTTTCCGGTAAAATCGGAGAGTGTGGTTATGGTTAAAGCCGCTTCATCCTTTACAAGCCTTGAGGGAGCTCTGGCTAACCTTAAGGCTGAGATTCCCGGTTTTGATTTCGAAAAGACACGCACCGATCTGAATGCAGCCTGGGAGAAACAGCTGGGAAAAATCAGGATAGAGAGTGATGACAAGGAAAAACTGACTAATTTTTACAGCGCTCTTTACCGCAGTTCTTTCCTTCCGCGAACCATGAACGATATCGACGGTTCCTATCCCTCTTTCGCATCCGGTAATCCTGTCAGGAAAATGGAAAAGGGAAAGAGATATTACGATGATTTCAGCATGTGGGACACCTACCGCGCCCTACATCCTCTGCTCAATATAATTTCTCCGGAGGAAAGCGGAGACATGATGAATTCACTTGTGCTGAAATATGAACAGGGAGGCTGGCTCCCTATTTTCCCATGCTGGAACAGCTATACCTCTGCCATGATCGGCGACCATTGCACTGTGGTGCTGGCTGATGCATATATAAAAGGTATAGATGGCTTCGATATCGTCAAGGCCTATGAAGGAATGAGGAAAAATGCCTTTGAGATTCCAGACAGAGAAGAATATGTGAACGGGAAAGGAAGAAGAGCGCTCGATTCTTATTTAAAATACGGTTACATACCTGTAGAAGACAGCGTCCCGGATGCTTTCCATAAGAAAGAACAGGTTTCGCGCACACTCGAATATGCCTTTGACGATTTCGCATTGTCGCAGGTGTCCCTGAAACTCGGCAAAGAGGAGGATTACAGGATCCTTAAGGAACGCGCGGGAAACTGGAAAAATGTAATAAACCCTGCCACAGGTTATGCCGCTCCCCGTGATTCCTCCGGTAATTTCCTTCCTTCCGATCCATTCTCTTTTTCCAAGAACATTACCGAAGGAGCGCCATGCCATTACACTTGGTATGTGCCTCACGACCAGGAGGGTCTGAAGGAAGTCATGGGAGGACCGGAGATGTATTACGCAAGGCTCGACTCTATGTTCACTCAAAAAAGATACTGGCACGGTAATGAACCTTGTCATCAGATAGCGTGGCTGTTTCCATATGCCGGACATCCGGAGAAGACAGCCGACTACGTGGCTCACATAATGGAGACGGAATATCTTCCGGAACCCGGAGGGCTGTCGGGCAACGATGACGCGGGACAAATGTCGGCTTGGTATATATTCGCTGCACTCGGTTTTTATCCCGTGGCTCCGGCTACTCCCGACTATATTCTCGGACTGCCGACATTCCCGAAAGCCGAGATCGAACTTGAGAACGGAAATAAGTTTACCATTTTAAACAAACGATATGGGAAACCGGATTCTCCCAACGATGAACCGGAGATTCTGCTGAACGGGAAACGGCTCTGTGATTTTAAAATTTCTCATTCCGACATTATTAAGGGAGGCACACTGGTGTTTCAATAAAGCCATAAGAGATAGTCGGCCAATTCAATAATATGCTGTAAAACATAAAAAAAAATTTTTGCAGTAAATAATTAAGTGTTAATTTCACACCCAAAGTAATCCAAAGGAGGGAATATATCCGGCAAAATGAGTGTAGAATTAACACTTAATCATTTATCACTCCTTGAGTGCCAATTACTTAACCCTTAAAACCCATCCTAAAGGGAGACTGCTATAAACTAACTGTAAAGAACTAAAAACTACCATAAATCATGAAACAACTTAGTCTATTTGCAACGATCGGCGCAGCCATTTGCCTGAGTGCCTGCGGCGGCCACAAAGAAACTGTGGAACTGACCAAATCCGGTCTTAATCCGGAAAATTTCAATTCTGTTTATAACGGAGAACCTACAGCTCTTTACACTCTCAACAACTCACAGGGAGCTGAGGCCTGCATCACCAACTTCGGGGGTCGTCTGGTGTCGCTGATGGTGCCTGACAAGAACGGCAATCTGCAGGATGTAGTACTTGGTATGGACAGCGTACAGGCCTATTATCCTGAAAACAATCTCACCGATTTCGGGGCTTCAATCGGCCGCTATGCCAACCGAATCAATCAAGGCCGGTTTGTAATTGACGGTGACACTATCCAGCTGCCTCAAAACAATTTCGGACATTCTCTTCACGGTGGAGGCGAAATGGGCGACCGCGGCTGGCAATACCGTGTCTTCACAGCCAATCAGCTTAACGACTCCACTCTCGTGCTCTCTTTAATTTCTCCCGATGGTGACAACAATTACCCCGGTGAAGTGACAGCACAGGTGATCTACACACTTCAGAACGATAATGCCCTTGACATTCAATACAAGGCTATTACCGACAAACCGACCATCATCAATATGACCAATCATTCATATTTCAATCTTGGAGGCAATCCTTCACAGCCTGTAACAGACAATCTTCTCATGGTTAATGCCTCTGGTTATACTCCTGTTGACTCAACTTATATGACAACCGGAGAGATCGCAACCGTGGAAGGGACTCCGTTCGATTTCAGAAACGCCCGTTGTGTAGGTGACAATATCAAAGATTTCGACAACCAACAGATAAAGAACGGTAACGGCTACGACCATAACTTCGTGCTCGACACCAACGGCGATATCCTGGTGCCGGCAGCCGAACTTTACAGTCCCGAATCAGGAATCGTCATGACAATGTACACGACAGAACCGGGTGTGCAAATTTATTCCGGCAACTTCCTCGATGGAACCATAACCGGCAAGAAGGGTGTAGTCTATAACCAGCATGCAGGTATCTGTCTTGAAAGCCAGCACTATCCTGACTCCCCGAACAAAGCAGACTGGCCGTCAACACGCCTTAATCCGGGAGAAACCTACAACACCCGTACAGTCTACAAGTTCTCTACAAAATAAAACTAACCCAATTCCATTTTCTTAATTCTAACCTAAAACCTAAACATCATGCAAGTATTAGACTGGATTGTCATCGGTCTGTTCTGTGTAGGCCTGATCGGCATCATCTGGTGGGTGATGCGTCAGAAACAGAACAACGCAGCCGACTATTTCTTAGGAGGTAAAGATGCTACCTGGATTGTAATCGGTGCCTCAATTTTCGCTTCAAACATCGGTTCGGAACACCTTATCGGCCTTGCAGGAGCAGGCGCCTCAAGTGGAATGGCAATGGCCCACTGGGAAATTCAAGGATGGATGATCCTTATACTCGGCTGGGTATTCGTGCCCTTCTATTCACGCTCAATGGTCTATACCATGCCGGAGTTTCTCGAAAGAAGGTATAACCCTGCATCAAGAACCATCCTTTCATTCATCTCGCTTATCAGTTACGTTTTGACCAAGGTGGCAGTGACGGTTTATGCCGGAGGTCTCGTATTCCAGCAGGTGTTCGGAATCGACACCATCTGGGGAATCGATTTCTTCTGGATCGCTGCTATCGGTCTGGTTGTAATAACAGCCTTCTATACCATCTTCGGAGGTATGAAATCAGTGTTGTACACTTCAGTGGTCCAAACCCCTATCCTGCTTCTCGGATCACTCATAATTCTCGTGCTCGGGCTTAAGGCTCTCGGCGGCTGGGAACAGATGATGGAGATTTGCAAGATGCAGACAGTAAATGAATATGGCGACACGATGGTGAATCTTATCAGGGATAACCGCGACCCGGATTATCCATGGCTCGGAGCACTTATCGGTTCGGCAGTGATCGGTTTCTGGTACTGGTGTACCGACCAGTTTATCGTGCAGCGCGTCCTTTCCGGAAAGAACCAGAAGGAATCACGCCGCGGTACCATCTTCGGAGCCTACCTTAAGCTTCTGCCGGTGTTCCTGTTCCTTATCCCCGGCATGATCGCTTTCGCACTCTCAAAACAGGGTATTATGGTAAACGGCGAAGTGTTCCATCTGAGCACTCCTGACGCTGCATTCCCGACTCTTGTGGCCAAACTTCTTCCGGCCGGTGTGAAGGGTCTTATTGTCTGTGGAATCCTTGCTGCACTCATGAGTTCGCTGGCATCTCTGTTCAACTCTTCTGCAGCCCTCTTCACAATTGACTTCTATCAGAGATTCAAACCGAAGACCGACCAGAAGAAACTCGTGGCAATCGGACAGGCAGCCACAGTAGTGATCGTGCTTCTCGGTATTCTCTGGATTCCGGTGATGCGTTCGGTCGGTGACGTGCTTTACAATTATCTTCAGGACGTTCAGTCGGTTCTCGCACCGGGTATCGCTGCTGCCTTCCTTATGGGTATCGTCTGGAAGCGTACTTCAGCCCAGGGTGGTATGTGGGGTCTGATCGCAGGTCTTGTAATCGGAATCACCCGTCTCGGAGCGAAGATCTATTACAGCAACGCCACACTGCTGCCTACAGAGCATCACAGCTGGTTCCAATATCTCTTCTATGACTGCAACTGGTTGTTCTTCTGCGGATGGATGCTTCTCTTCTGTATGGCCGTTGTGTTTGTTGTCAGCATCTTTACAAAGGCTCCATCGGAAGAAAAGATTCAGGGACTTGTATTCGGCACATCCACTCCCGAACAGCGTCTTGAGACAAGACAGAGCTGGGGAGCCTGGGATATCATCAACACCTGTATCGTCATAGGCATCACTGTCTGCTTCTATATTTATTTCTGGTAATAGGCGATGGGAGAACTCCATTACGGCGATATCCCAAAATTTCATGTGGCCGTTGATTGCATGATCTTCACGTTGATCAACGGCCGATTACACATACTTCTCATAAAAAGGGACTTTGAACCTGAAAAGGGGAAATGGTCGCTTATAGGCGGGTTCGTCAAGGAAAACGAGAGTGTTGACAACGCTGCCAAAAGAGTGCTGAAGGAGCTCACAGGCATCGACAATGCGTTCATCAGACAGACCGGCGCTTTCGGAGAAGTTAACCGCGACCCAGGAGCCCGGGTGATCTCAGTGGCCTATTTTGCTTTGTTGAACATTGAAGAGATTAATATCCGCAAGGAGAACAGCAACGTGGAATGGGTAGACATGGAGGCTTTGCCCGAACTCGGATTCGACCATCCGGAGATGATAAGAATAACCCTGCAGGAGATGCGTAAAAAAATTCTGACAGAGGCTCTGGCATTCAATCTGCTTCCGGAACTCTTCACCCTAACTCAGCTTCAGAATCTTGTGGAGAGTGTATTGGGCAGGAAACTTGACAAACGGAACTTCCGGAAGAGAGTGACAGACCTGCCGGGCATAGCCCGTACCGATATGATCGACAAACAGAGTTCCAAAAGGGGAGCCAGATTATATTGTTATTTAAAAAACTAATTTAGGAAGATATATGCTTGAAAAATTAAAAGAAGAAGTTTGCAAGGCCAATCTTGAGCTCGTGGAGCACGGACTTGTAATCTTCACATGGGGAAATGTCTCCGGAATCGACCGCGAAAAGGGTCTGGTGGTTATCAAACCCTCCGGAGTGAGCTATGACAATATGAAACCGGAGGATATGGTGGTGGTGGATCTCGAAACGGGGAAAACCGTTGAAGGGAACCTGAAACCATCTTCTGACACACCAACCCACTTGGCTCTTTACCGGGCATTTCCTGAAATAGGGGGTGTGGTGCATACTCATTCCACTTATGCCACAGCTTGGGCTCAGGCCGGGAAAGACCTTCCGAACATCGGTACGACCCATGCGGACTATTTCCATGATGCAGTCCCTGCAACCCGGATGATGACAGAAGAGGAAGTGAAAGGGGATTACGAACTTGAGACCGGCAATGTGATAATTGAAAGATTCAAGGGTCTTAATCCGGTTCACACTCCGGGAGTGCTGGTGACAAATCATGGTCCTTTCACATGGGGTAAGGATCCGCATGAGGCTGTTCACAATGCAGTGGTGCTTGAACAGGTGGCAAAGATGGCATTCATCGCTTTCAGCGTGAATCCTAACCTGACAATGAATCCCCTCCTCGTGGAAAAACATTTCAACCGCAAACATGGCCCCAACGCCTATTATGGTCAGAAGTAAATTAAATTAACAATACTTAAAGATAGATATCATGTACGAAAACTTTGAAATTTGGTGGGTAACCGGCGCCCAGCTCCTTTATGGAGGCGATGCCGTTGTGAAAGTAGACGCTCATTCAAAAGAGATGGTCGACGGACTTAACAAATCGGGTAATCTTCCTGTAAAAGTTGTATATAAAGGTACAGCCAACTCTTCAAAAGAGGTAAGCGACATCATGCGTGCCGCCAACAACGACAATAAATGTGCAGGCGTCATCACATGGATGCATACCTTCTCACCGGCTAAAATGTGGATCCGCGGTCTCCAGGAGCTCAACAAGCCGCTGCTCCATTTCCACACTCAGTACAATAAGGAAATTCCATGGAACGATATGGACATGGACTTTATGAACCTTAACCAGAGCGCTCACGGTGACCGTGAATTCGGCCATATCTGCACCCGCATGCGTCTCCGCAGAAAAGTGGTGGTAGGCCATTGGACCGATCCCGTTGCCCAGAGCCGCATCGCTGTCTGGGAAAGAGTTGCCGTGGCATGGGCTGACGCTCAGGACATGCTCATTCTTCGTTTCGGCGACCAGATGAACAACGTAGCCGTGACAGACGGTGACAAGGTTGAGGCTGAACAACGTCTCGGCTATCACGTGGATTACACTCCGGTGAGCGAACTCATGGAATATTACAAGAAGGTGAAAGACGAAGATGTTGACGCCCTTGTGAAAGTCTATTTCAATGAATATACAGTTGCTGACGATCTGAAAGACCCCAAGACAGAAGGATATCAGAAGATCTGGAATTCCGCCAAGGCAGAGCTCGCATTGCGCGCCATCCTCACTGCCAAGGGAGCCAAAGGTTTTACCACCAATTTCGATGATCTCGGCACAAACGACATCAACGATCCCAATTTCGTTGGATTCGATCAGATTCCGGGTCTTGCATCTCAGCGTCTGATGGCTGAAGGTTACGGCTTCGGAGCTGAAGGCGACTGGAAGAGCGCTGCCCTCTACCGCACGGTTTGGGTAATGTCGGAAGGTAAGGCCTGCTCATTCCTCGAAGACTATACACTTAACTTCGACGGAGAAAACAGTTCCATCCTTCAGGCACATATGCTCGAAGTTTGTCCTCTCATCGCTGAGGAGAAACCGAAACTTGAAGTTCACTTCCTCGGGATCGGCATCCGCAAGAGCCTCACAGCCCGCCTCGTGTTCACCTCAATGCCGAAACCGGGTGTGACCGCAACAGTTGTAGACCTTGGCAACCGTTTCCGTCTCATCGTAAACGACGTGATGTGCATCAAGTCAAAACCGCTGCCAAAACTTCCGGTTGCTTCTGCTCTCTGGGTTCCGATGCCAAACTTCGAGACCGGTGCCGCTGCCTGGATTCTCGCAGGCGGTACTCACCACTCATGTTTCTCTTATGTAGTGACTCCGGAATATTGGGAAGATTATGCCGAAATCGCCGGCATAGAGATGGCTCATATCAATGCCCACACCACAATCCCAGCGTTCAAGGATACTCTTCGTTGGAACGAAGTTTATTATATGCTTAACAAGTCACTTTGCTAATTTGCGTGCGATATGACTGACAAAGCAAAAGTTATCATAGAATCAGGTAAAGCCATTCTCGGTATCGAGTTTGGCTCTACCCGAATCAAAGCCGTTCTGATCGACGATGAAAATAAGCCGATTGCCCAGGGAACACATGACTGGGAAAACCAATTGGTCAACAATCTCTGGACTTATAGCCTCGACGCTATCTGGGAAGGAATTCAGGACTGTTATTCTTCGCTGAGGACCGACGTAAAGGAAAAATATGGCGTTGAGATAAAGAATCTCGGAGCCATCGGTATCAGTGCCATGATGCATGGATATATGCCTTTCGACAAGGATGGAAAGATGCTCGCTCCCTTCCGGACATGGAGAAACACCAACACCGGAGAGGCTGCCGCTATCCTGTCGGAACTTTTCAATTATAACATACCTCTCCGCTGGAGCATATCTCATCTCTACCAGGCAATCCTTAACCATGAGGAACATGTTAAGGATGTAGCTTTCCTAACCACATTGGCAGGATACGCACACTGGCAGCTCACCGGGGAGAAAGTAATCGGAATCGGTGATGGGTCAGGCATGATACCGGTAAATCCGGAAACCAGGAACTATGATTCGAAGATGGTCGAGAAGTTCGACAATCTTTTAAAGCAGAGAGGTCTGCCATATACCCTGGATCAGATTCTTCCAAAAGTGCTTGTAGCCGGCGAGAAGGCTGGCGTTCTGACCGCTGAAGGAGCCAGGAAGCTGGATGTATCAGGGAATCTGCAACCGGGTGTGCCTTTCTGTCCTCCGGAGGGTGACGCAGGTACAGGCATGGTGGCAACAAATGCTGTGAAACAGCGCACCGGAAACGTTTCTGCAGGGACTTCTTCTTTCTCTATGATAGTTGTTGAAAAGGAACTTAGCAAGCCTTACGAGATGATAGACATGGTGACTACTCCCGACGGAAGTCTCGTGGCTATGGTGCACTGCAACAACTGTACTTCCGACCTGAATGCATGGGTGGGCATTTTCAGGGAATACACGGAGCTGATGGGCATTAAGCCGGATATGAATGAAATTTTCGGCAAGCTTTATAACCACGCCCTGACGGGTGATCCGGACTGTGGCGGACTTATTTCCTACAATTATTTCTCAGGGGAACCCATTACAGGATTAAATGAGGGACGTCCTCTTTTCGTTCGTTCCGTAGGAAATAACTTCAACCTTGCAAATTTCATGCGTGCCAATCTTAATGCTGCTGTGGCTTGCCTGAAGATCGGCAACGATATTCTCTTTAACGAAGAAAAGATTAAAGTAGACCGGATTACAGGTCACGGAGGTCTCTTCAAGACCAAGGGAGTGGGACAGAGAGTGCTTGCGGCTGCTCTCAACTCTCCGATTTCAGTAATGGAAACAGCAGGAGAAGGTGGTGCCTGGGGAATGGCTCTTCTTGCCGGTTATCTGGTGAACAATAGCCGTAGCCTGAATCTGGCAGACTATCTCGAAGAGGTGGTGTTCGCCGGAAATACAGGCACAAGCATCTCACCGACTCCGGAAGAGGTGGCCGGATTCAATTCCTATATTGAGGAATACAAGGCCTGTCTGCCAATTGAAGAGAGTGCGGTGGCTCACAAACATTAATAGTATAACCCAAAATTTAGCGAAAAGGCGGTGAAGAAAATTCTTCATCGCCTTTATTCGTCTTTTATTCTTTCTGTGATATCTTACTCATCCTTAATCGGACGGATTGAATATGCATCTGCTCTTGAACCTGCAGCGGAAGCTGAAGCTGTAGTCATCTCGTTTCCGGCCTGATCCTTAACCTGGAAAGAAAGTGCGCAGAATGCTCCGCCGGCCATTGAGGAACCGGGAGAATTACTCCAGTAATTTCCCCAGTATCCGGCCACACTCCCCATCAGCATGGCATAGGAGCCGTCGAATCTGGAAGCTGCCGGGAAATATGAGCTTGTTTTCTCATTAAGCCGGAAGTGCCATCCGTAATCATAATCGTTCAGATCGATAACACCGTCATTGTTGACATCAGCCACATTAAAGTCATCAAAGGTCCATGCATAACCTCCTGTTGAGGTGAAATTACGGAATACATCAACCGGCCCTACACGCCATCCCGGAGGACAGGGATCGTAACAAGTTTTTCTTCCTTTATTGGGATACAGGTTTGCTTCCGAATCTCTGTAATCACCTTCCGGGTTGCCCCACAATGAATCATCGGAATAAACTGCGGCGAGCCAGTCGCGGGAGGTGGAGTATTGGGCGTAGTTTGAGAGGCAGACGGTGGGATGAGAGATTGAATATTCTATGGTGTTGTCTGCCACGCTTGTCCATGGTGAATTTGAGATAAGGATGCTGTTGCCATCCATATCATATAAGGGAGCACTTACGGTTGACGTGTCACCTGTGGCCGTGGCTGAAGCCGGGAAGGGATCTTTTCGGCCCCATTGGTATAACATTCCGTATGACAGGGGGTCACCGGGTATATTATCGATGGCTCCAAGATTCAAGGCTGATATTTCGTAGCCCGAATCGATCGGCATGGAAATTAATGGTTGCACGGGCATCCATATATGCCAGCTCCACGCAATCTCTCCCATGGCGTCGAAAACGGCTATCAGTGCGTTACCGACACCTTCTGCTTTTTCGAATACGATGTAGGGCTTGTCGGCTTCTTTTACGAGTTCCACAGATTTTATCAGACCTTGTTCGGTCTGCCAGACCAAGGCCGCTGAATCCGGAAATATCTGAGGAGGAACAGGAAGGCCCTCGCCTAAGTTAAACTGATTGTCAGCTTTAAATTTGTAAAGCCCGGGAGTCAGTGCAACATAGCAGTTCGCCATCTCATCGGCGCTTAGATCGGTAATCTCATCTGCCGGATTTTCGGGATCAGGATTTTCAATATCCGGGCCGTCAATGATCACGTCCTCCTTATCGCACGAAGGAAAGATAGTAAGCCCTCCGCCTATAAGAACTCCAATAAGTAATAGTTTTTTCATCTCTTTTAATTTTAATTTTGCCCGCTAAATTACTTAATTTTCCTCAGACTATACTCATTCATCTTTTTCATCCATCCCCTTCCGTGCCGTAGAAGGGCAACCTATCCGTTTTTTAACATATCTTATTAATCCGACGGTTATGGAGGTACTTGAATTTTATTTAATTTTGCCAGGCCATTTAGGCTGAGATAAACATTTATACGAAAAGAGATATCATGAAAAAAGCGACTTTAACAGTTTTATCAATCCTTATGGGAAGTAGCTGTCTGATTTCAGCTTCAGAACTTTCTTATTCCAAACCTGTTAACAATAACGACCCGGTGCAGGTTTTCTCCACGGGGGGAAAAGCGAAGGCGATGAATAGTCTTCAGGTGCGCGAAACTGAGCTTAGAACCATGACGGAAGCGGGAACCTCCACTTTCCATAAACCACTCAAGGCAGCTGAGGCAGATAACGCTCCGACAATTACCGACGTGATTATGGAAGTGGACGGCAGAAAACAAAATTATCTGCGCTATGGCTCCGGTTTTTTCCCTTATTTCGGACAAGTGTACCAATATGATGAAACTACCGACCCCTCCCCTTCATCTATATGGTTTGGGGATGACAACACTATTTATTTCGAAGACCTTATGGATTTCGGATGGTATTCATTCATCAAGGGAGAGATATCCGGTTCAAAGATTACCGTGGCGCTCCCTCAGACCATATTCATAGAGAAATACGAATGGGCCGACGAGCCTTATTATAACAACCTTTGCGTGATGACTCAGTCAGGTTCAGGCCAGGACCTTACATTCAAAGTTGATACGGAGGTTACTTCCGTGACATATACCATCAACGCAAATGGTGATATCACACTTGATCCCCTTCCCGCCGGGAAAGCCTTAGGAGTCATGACTTACTTCATCGGCAAAGTCTATGACGAGGAACCGGATGGAGAGGAAAACCCTGATGAGGAGGGAAGCTATCATCTCGAATGGCTTGATGCCTGGAGTGGAGCTGCCGACTTCACCCAAAGATTCTCCACGATCGATGTAGATCAGATTGAAATGCCTAAAGATGCCGAAATCATCACCTATCATTGCGGAATCAACGGCACAAATTATCCGGTAGAAGTAGCGTTCCAAGACAACTACATGTATATTAAAGGTATAAGCGACAGTCCCTATCTCTCAAACCTCGTAGTGAGGGCCACAATCGATGGTGACCGTGCATACATTCCTCAAGACCAGTTTGTAGGTGTCTATGGTTTTGAAAATGAAATGATCATAACTAAATGCGGATACAGGGTCGGCCAAAACATCAGGTATGCTCCAAGCAGCACATCCTATGAATTCACAATCGACAGCCGGCATCGTTTCCTTCAGGCCGCAGACTCAGAGATGTATTTTTGTTTCGCCTATATGAGGCAGATAGATCCTTCAACCGGGCAGAACGGACTTCTGACCTATTTCAAAGATTTCGTGCTCCTCTATCAGGATTCATATCCGGGCGTGCCTTCCGATCCATATAATCTTTATGCCCATGATGATTACTGGAATATATTCGGTTATTTCTCATTCGTATTTGAAATTGCAGCAATTTCGCCCGAACATCATATGCTGCTTTCCGGCAATCTTTATTACAGTATCTATATCGACGATGACCTGGTTGAATTTGAATATGATCCTGACGCAAAGCCATTCTCGCATTATTATATGCTGCCGGAGCCGACCACTGAAATACCTTACCTTTTTGATAACGACGCAGATCTTGACAAAACAACTGAAACGGAGTTTGAATTAGGCTATTATATCGACGGAATTACCACTATAGGAGTGCAGGTTATTTATGACTATGAAGGGGTCAGAACCTACAGTAATTTAGTGACTTTAAATATTGAAACCGGTGAAATAACAACCACTCCTAACGGTTCTGTCGGCATATCTGTGGCCGAGGGGGATTCCAAAATATCCGCAACGGAATATTATGACCTTAACGGAAGAAAAATAACCAACCCGACCAAAGGTGTCTTCATCAAGAAAACGATAATGGAGGATGGTTCTGTAAAAACCACGAAGACAGTGAGATAAAGCGACGAAAGGAAGTTTTATTCTCATAGGTTCCGAAACCGGAATAATTGCCTGATGCGACATCCAAGCAACCGCATCAGGCAATTTTTATGAACAATTAAAACGTTGCGTGGTTTTATTTGTATAGAGGAAATCAAGCCATTATTGAAACTAATTCTGTATCTGACTAAAAACAAAACAATTTATGAAAACGCAACTTTTCTTAGCGACTCTGGTCACACTTTGCTTTTTCGGGGCAACGGATATTTCAGCACAGAACCATCCTTCGAAAAAGAATGAAAGCAAGGAGTTGACAACGGTGGGATTCACTCCTATGGATTCCGCCGCAGTCTACCGTGCTTTTGTGGAGAATGCACCACAAAGATTCCAAATAGCCGAAGCACCCCGCTTTGCCATTATCGGCAAAAACGAAAAATTCTATCTTGGCATAGGCGGCTCCGTAAAAGGGGTAGCCGGGTTTGATTTCCCGAATCCAATCAGCAGCGCGCC